>JBBAAN010000002.1:0-109827 GCA_041658225.1 Actinomycetota bacterium | reverse complement strand
GGCGGGTGAGACGCGGATCCCGGCACGGAACAGTACCAGCCCGCGGAAGCGGCCGCACCCAGCGTGGCCGGCAGAGTAGATGGCGGGGGTTCGCTTACTCGAGGTTGGCCCGGGCGAGCAAAGCGCAATCGGAAACCAGATCCTTGGGCTCGCCCTCAGCCAGGATTCGGTGGTCCTCCCCGAAGACGGCCGCTCGAGTGGCGAGATCCGTCACTCCGGCCAGGTCGTGGCTTGCGAACACGACGGTCCGCCCGGCCCGGCGCAGATCCTCGAGCAGGCGGAGCAGCATCCGGCGTGCTCGAGGGTCGAGACCCTCCAGCGGCTCGTCGAGCAGCAGCACTTCCGGCGCGAGGACCAGCACCGAGGCCAGTGCCACTCGTTTCTTCTCTCCGCCGGAAAGCTCGTAGGGGGTTCGGTCGACGAGTGCCTCGGCTCCCAGAAGTCCCAGCGCCGAGTGCACGCGCTCGTCGAGATCGGCGCCGGCGATACCGAGTTGCAAAGGTCCGAAGGCGACCTCCTCGAAGACTGTGGGGGAGAACACCTGCACGTCGGCGTCCTGGAAGACGAACCCCACGCGGCGGCGAAACGCGGGACCGAAGGCAGCATCTTCAAGTAGATCGGGGGTGACCTCCCGTCCGAAAGCCCGAAGGGTGCCCGAGTCCAGGGGCAACAATCCGTCCAGGACTTTAAGCAATGTGGACTTCCCCGACCCATTGGCGCCCAGCAGGGCGAGGGACTCGCCCGGGCGGACCGCAAGGCTGACGTCCTGCAATGCGCAAAACCGGCCCGCGTATCGGTAGGTTGCCCGGTCCACTTCCAGAACGGCCGCGTCATCCAAGGAGGCGATCACCTCCCACGACGCCTGCGGCGAGAGCCAGTCCCGCCACCAGGGCGATCCAGTTCCCGGCCCGCAGGGCAGGCTCCGGAATGGCCCGGAAATCGCCGTCGAAGCCTCTGGAGATCATGGCCAGCGAGACATCTTCCGACAGCCGGTGGGCCTTGGTCAGGAGGGCCCCGGCCGCCAGGCCCGCGAATCGGCGCCCCTCGCGCCGGCCGCTGCGGCGCGTCGTCGGGGCCACGGTGCGCGAACGGCGGGCGGCGACCATGTCCGTGGCCGTGGTGAGAAGCAGGAACAGGTAGCGATAGGCCATGCCCAGCACGGCAACCAGCAGTGCGGGAACGCGCAGTTGGCGAAAGGCCCCCAGGGCCCGCGTCCAGCGCGTGGTCAGGATGAACAGCGCCGCGATTGAAACCGAGGCCGTCACGCGGGTCAAGAGCGTTCCGGCCGAGGCCAGGCCCTGTGTGGTGAGGGACAGATGGTCGGGCAGGGTCAGCGGACCGAGGTGGAGGGGACCGGAGAAGCGAGCGATCACCAGGGCATCGGTTCCGGCTCGCACCCAGTTGGTCGTTGCCGGGGCCACCAGAATGGCGGTGAACGCCGGCACCGTCAGGTAGACCCGTGCGGCGAAGGCGCCCAGGGGTACACGGGAAGCCAGAGCAAGCAAGGGGGCGGCAAGGCACAGCACGCCCAGGGTGAGCGGATGCCCCGCCAGTCCGGCCGCCACCAGAAAGGCCAGTCCGACCAGGGCCTTGACGCGTGGGTCGAGACGCTGGAGAAACCCGGGCCGTGACGCGATCTGACCGGAGAAGAGATCCCGGCGCAGCGCCTCGGCCGCGCCGGGAAGAGAGCGAGCGAGAAAGGAATGGGCCGCGCGCCCGGCCGGAGGTGGGAGCGGGGCCGCTTGCGGAGCCGCGATCAGCCAGGACGGAAGGCTCACGAACAGGTCTGGTCGCCGCGCGCGCCCGGGCCGGTTCCGCGGGTGCGCCGTCTCAGCCAGTGCGGCATTGCGATCCCGGCAGCGACCAGGCCTGCGCCCAGGGCCCCCGAAAGCAGATATCCGGCGACGGGGGGCAGCCCCGGCAACGCGTAGTCCGCGAGCGGCGAACGCGGAATGCTCTTCTCCGCCGACGCGATGCCCTTGGGCGCATAGCCGATCTCGCCGGCAATGTCCTTGGCCGAGCCTTCGCCGTAGGCGGTGGCCGTGGTGATCAGGCCGATGGGAGTCAGCACCAGGAGTAGCCCGAGGCCTACAAACGCCGTGCGCAGCTTCCTGCCCGGCAACGCGGCGGCGAGCCTGGGAGCCTTATGCGGGGTCGTGGAGTCGAGAAGCGCGGGGTTGGCCTTCAGTAGGTAGGCGATCATCAGGCCGGTGACGGCCGCCTCCGCGAAGCCCGCCACGGTGAGATGCGAGACGATCATCGCCGGCAGCGCCTGGCCAAGGTCATAGGGTGAGTACAGGGCGCGCCCGGAAGCGGTGTGGAACAGCAGGGGTTGGATGCCGATCTCGAAGCCGGTGAGCAGCGCGGCGATGTTGATGCCCGCGTAACCGCCGGCGGCGGCCGCCGCCACCCTGCGGCGGGAGGAGGGCTCGCCCCCGCCGGCGATCAGCCGGTATACGCCCCAGCCGACCAGCGGCATCGCGACGGCCATGTTCAGGATGTTGGCGCCGAGCGCGAGGATGCCGCCGTCGGCGAATACCAGCGCCTGGATCACCAGCGCCACCGTGATGCACACGACGGCCGAGGCCGGGCCGAGCGCGATCGCCACCGCCACCGCCCCGACCGCGTGCGCGGAGGTGCCTCCGGGCACCGGCAGGTTGAACATCATGATCAGGAAAGAAAAGGCTGCCCCAAGGGCCAGCAGGGAGACGCGGCGAGGACCGACGCTCTTGCGGGCGCGGTGCAGCGCCGAGCGCACGGCGGGCAAGGCCAAACCGCCCGCCACCGCGCAGGTGGCGGGGCTCAAGTACCCGTCGGGAATATGCATCCTGTCTCCTCTCGCAAGTGGTCTGCAACTGCCAATCATTCACAACAAGGAAAGTCTACAGCACGGCTGCGAGCGGCAACAAGGGCGCGGAATCCGATCGGGGCTTCGCGGATAGGCGTTGCCGGGACTCGGCGGTCACGGGAGTCTCACGCCGGCAGCGGGGCGCCGATTCCGATCGGGCTTTGCCGGGCGGGCGGAAGTGGGGCAGCATGTGCGCATGTCGAAGTCGACGGTCGCCGCGCACCACCTGCCTTCAGTGACAGAGGTCGGCCCCGGGTCCCCGGCGGCGTGGAGGCGAGGGCTGGGGGCCCTGATGGAGGGCTGCGCCGAGCACGACGGGGTGGCGTCGTTCAACGAGCAGACCCGACTCGAGGTCTATGAGGACGGCGGGCACCCCTGGACAGGTTTCGCCTGCGCGATCGATGGGGAACTGCGCGGGTATGCCCATCTCTCCCACACCGGTCACCGTGCCTGCCCGTGGCTGATCGAGGCCGCGGTCCATCCGCACTTCCGCCGTAAGGGCATTGGCGCGATCCTTGTGAGGCAAGCGCTTCAGGCGGCGGCGGGGCGCGGGGGAGGTCCGGTCCTGTTATGGGGACACGGAGACGGGGCGGGCTCGCGGGCTCTGGCGGCGGCACTCGGTCTTACCGGCAAGCGTCGCCTGGAGTGCTGGGCGCGGGCCGTGTCGCACGAGGTGGAGCAACCGGTGCCACCCGAGGGCATCCGGTTTCGCTCTTTCCGCCCCGGACACGACGAGGGCCGGTGGCTTTCCGCGAACGCCGAGATCTTCGCCGAGCACCCTGAGCAAGGCCACTGGGACGCCCACGACCTCGCAGCTCGTGAGCGCTCCGCATGGTTCGACCCGTCGGGGTTCTTGCTGGCCGAGGACGATTCCGGCATCGCGGGCTTCTGCTGGGTGAAGGTCCATCGCTCCGGGCGAAAGCGCAGCGGGGAGATCTACGTGATCGGTGTGCACCCTCGGGTGCGGGGGCTGGGACTCGCCGGCGTGCTGGTCTCTGCCGGGCTCGAACACATGGCGGGCGTGGGTTGCCGGCGGGCGTTGCTGTACGTGGACGACTCGAGTGAGGCCGCCAAGGCGATCTTCGGCTCGCGAGGATTCGTTTTCGCCTGGGCCGACTGCGGCTACGTGACGGACGGCGCGTCCTGAGCGCTCGCCCCCGTCGTCTTCCGGGGGAGCCGGGGTCGGGGCTCGCGCTTGGTCCCGCCTGCGCACCGCCCGCACACCCCGGTGACGATCAGATCGAGGGCTTCCGGCTGAAAGTCGTGCCGCAGGACGAGGTGGCGCTTCACATCGGCAAGGAGAGGATCGTCGTGGTGGGTGATCGTGCCGCACACCCGGCAGACGAGGTGGTGGTGTTCGGGACCGTGCGGGACCTCCCAGTAGTTGCGCCCGTCGGCGCGCACGGTCTGCTTGGCCAACTGCAGGGACTCCAGCACTGAAAGGGTTCGGTAGACGCTGGTGAGATTGAACGACGGCAGGGTCTCGTGGATCTCCGCGCAGATTTCCTCGGCCGAGAGGTGACGGCGCGAGCGGCGCAGGACGTCCCAGACCATCTGGCGCTGGGGCGTCATCCTGTGCCCGGACCGGTGCAACCGGTCGCGAGCGGCATCGGGAAGATCATGGTGGCTCACGGCAAATGGAAGATACACCGTCCGGTGAGCGAAACGCCGGATGAAGGCAGAGGCGACAGCCTCGCGAGATGAGCCTGGTTTTCTCTCCGGCTGTTTGAGGTGCGTGGAACCGCCGTATGCCGGCGGGGATGATAGCCTCGCACCATGCGCAGGACCCTCGCTCTTGCCGTCGTAGGTGCGGTGGCCGTCGCGGCCGGATGGGTGATGCCGGCATCGAGCGCGCCTTCGCCCGGTGTTGTGGCGCCCCGCACCGCTACCGTCTCGACATCCCCCGCAACCAAGGACGACGGCAAGGGCATACAGAGCATGCTGGACGGGAGGGCAAAGGCGCTGCTTGCCCGGAACCGCCAGGCCTTCCTCGCCGGAGTGGACGAAGCCGATCCGGTGTTCCATGCGGCACAGAAGGCTCTCTTCGACAATCTGGCCGGCGTGAGCCTGGCTTCGTACTCACTGACCCTGCGGACTGATCGGTTGGGAGACCTGGTGCGCAAGGCGGACCGCGAGCGCTTCGGCGCCGAGACCCACGTCTACCGGGTCATGGAGGATCTTTCGATCGCGGGTGGCTACGATCCGATCCCCGCACGCGAGGAGATCTCCTTCACATTCGTCCGCCGCAATGACTCCTGGAAGATCGCCGGGGATCGCCAGACCGATGACCTGGCGATCTACAGCGCGCGCCACCTCTGGGACTTCGGGCCCGTGATCTCCAGGGCGTCGGCGCACTTCCTGGTCCTGTTCCATTCCGGCCAGGAGTCCGGAGCCGCACAAGGGCTTGAGTTGGCCGAGCAGGCCTACACGCAAGTGGCAGGGCGATGGGCGCTGAGCATGCCCGACCGCGTGGTGCTGGAGATCCCCGGTTCTACCGAGGAGCTTCGTCAGCGCATCCAGTCGACCTTCGAGTTGTCCAACTTCGTGGCGTTCACCTACTCGAGCGTGGACACCGAGCAAGGCTGGAGGGAAAGCGGTGTGAGGATACTGGTCAACCCATCGAACTTCGCTCGCTACACTCCGGCCTCCAAGAGACTGATCTTCGCTCACGAACTGGGGCACGTGGCCAGCCGTGCGGTGTCCGGGCCATTCACCCCCGCGTTCGTGGAGGAAGCCGTCGGTCAGGTGATCGGGGAGGGTGAAACCGGTGTCGGCGGGGGAGAGATCCTGCGTGCCGTGCGTACGGGGACGTTCGACGGCAAGCTTCCGGAGGACTGGCAGTTCGTGGTGGTCGATTCCGGGCGGGTGCGACTGTCCTACCAGGAAGCCTACGAATTCGGTCGCTACCTGGAGCAGACTGCGGGGAAGGGAAGCCTGGTTCGCTTCTACACGACCCTGACGCGGGAGGCGGCACTCGCCGCAGGGACCTGGCGATATCATCTCGATCGTGCCCTGCGCGAAGTGACCGGCCTGTCCACTACCGCGTTTGAGTCCAGGTGGGCCGCGGAGGTCCGGCGCCAGGCCGGCACGTAGCGGTTTGGGGTCGGCCGGCAAATGGCTTTGGGCCGGTCGGCGAACGTGCGACAGGCGCTCGCGCAACGCACGCTCGCTTGAAGCTGTGAGAAGATCCGGGCACATTCGGTTCGCTCTCTACCCGTGAACACGGGCGCCGCGACCGGGTACGGGTCTTCAGTAAACGGATGGAGGTGGCTTGGGCAGTGGGAGAGATCGCGATCGGTCTGCCGGACGGGTCCGGGCGGAAGGTGTCCGCGGGAACCACGGCGGGGGCGGTCCTGGGCGACATGCCCGGCCTGGTGGCTGCCAAGGTCGACGGTGCCCCCGTCGACCTGGAGCGCCAACTCACTGCCGACGCCGCCGTGCAACCCGTGCTTGCCGACACCGACGAGGGTCGCACGATCATTCGCCACTCCGCCTCGCACGTCCTGGCGCAGGCCGTCACCGACCTCTACCCGGAAGCGAAGTACGCGATCGGGCCGGCCATCGAGGATGGCTTCTACTACGACTTCGAGGTGGCTTCACCCTTCACTCCAGAGGACCTCGAGCGGATCGAGGCGCGCATGCGCGAGATCGTCGCTGAGGGGCAGCCCTTCCGCCGCCGGGAGCTGGGTCGCGAGGAGGCCCTGGAGTTATTCGCCGGCCAGCCCTATAAGCGGGAGATCATTGAATCCCTGGAGGCAGACGAAGGCGCGAGTAGTTCCGTCGCAAGCGTGTACGAGAACGGGCCGTTCACGGACCTCTGCCGCGGTCCCCACGTTCCTTCGACGGCGCGGGTTGGCGCGTTTCGCCTGCTGCGTTCGGCGGGCGCCTACTGGCGCGGTGACGAGCACAACACGATGCTCCAGCGAATCTACGGCACGGCCTGGGAGTCCGCGGAAGTTCTGGAGACCTGGCTCAAACAGCGCGAGGAGGCAGAGCGGCGCGACCATCGTAAGCTGGGGCGCGACCTGGATCTGTTCTCATTCCCCGAGGAGCTTGGGGCGGGCCTGGCGGTATGGCATCCGAAGGGCGCCATGGTGCGCAAGGTCATCGAGGACTTCTCGATGGCACGCCACCTCGATCACGGCTACAAGTTGGCCGTCACCCCGCACCTTGCGCGCAGCGGGCTGTGGGAGACGTCGGGGCATCTCGAGTGGTACGCGGACGGGATGTACCCCCCCATGAAGTTGGAGGGGGCCACCTACTACCCGAAGCCGATGAACTGCCCATTCCACATGCTGATCTACCGCTCGCAGACGAGGTCCTACCGCGAACTGCCGCTGCGGCTGTTCGAGTTCGGCACGGTGTACCGGTTCGAACGCTCCGGTGTGCTGCACGGGTTGTTGCGCGCCCGGGGATTCACTCAGGACGACTCCCACATCTTCTGCTCACCCGACCAGCTCGAGGGCGAGCTGGCGAGCCTGCTCGAGTTCGTGCTGGAGATGTTGCGCGCGTTCGGGTTCGAGGACTTCGAGGCCTCGCTTTCCACGCGCCCGCACGGCAAGTCCATCGGTACGGACGAGCAATGGGCCGCCGCGACCGAGGCGCTTCGCCAGGCCATAGAAGCGGCTGGGATCCCCTACAAGGTCGATGAGGGAGGCGGAGCGTTCTACGCGCCCAAGATCGATCTGCACGTGGCCGACGCCATCGGGCGGCGCTGGCAGCTCTCCACCCTCCAGGTGGACTTCCTTCTGCCCGAGCGTTTCGACCTGTCCTACATGGGCGAGGACAACTCCCCGCACCGGCCGTTCATGATCCACCGGGCGCTCTTCGGCTCGCTGGAGCGCTTCTTCGGGATCCTGCTGGAGCACTACGCCGGTGCCTTCCCGACGTGGTTGGCGCCGGTGCAGGCCGTGCTGATCCCGATCGCCACCCGCCACACGGAGTATGCGGCCAAGGTGGTTGCCCAGCTCGAGGCGGCGGGTCTGCGTGCCGAGGTGGACGATTCGGCCGACCGCATGCAGAACAAGATCCGCAGGGCTCAGCTCGAGAAGGTGCCCTACATGCTGATCGTCGGTGACGCCGACGCGTCGGCCGAGGCCGTGTCTGTGAGGCTACGCGACGGCTCGGAGCGGCGGGGGGTTCCGCTGGCCGAGTTCATCGTGGAGATTGGCGCCGACGTCGCCGAACGCCACCCCTCGCCTGGACCGGCACCGGGATAATGGAACAACTCTGGACTCCGTGGCGCATGGCCTACATCAACGATGCGAACCGCAAGAAGGGTGACGAGTGCATCCTGTGTGGGTTGGCCGGCGGGGATCCGACTGATGACGCCTCCCGCTACATCCTGGCCAGGCGCAAGCTCAACTTCGTGATGCTGAATGCCTTTCCCTACAACCCCGGGCACTTGATGATCACGCCCTACCGGCACCTCGGGGACGTGACCGATCTGGCTGCGGACGAGCTGGCCGAGATGATGGCGCTACTGCAGCAGGGCATCCGTGCGCTCCGCGAAACCTCCGCCCCACACGGGTTCAACATCGGGATGAACCTGGGCAAGATCGCGGGGGCCGGGATCGCCGACCACGTGCACCTTCACGTCGTGCCGCGCTGGGGCGGGGACACCAACTTCATGCCGGTGGTCGGGGAGACCAAGGTCCTGCCGGAGATGCTCGAGGGCACCTACGCCAAGCTGGCGCCGCTGTTTGCCTGAAGCGGATCAAGGGTGTCCTTCCGAGACGAGCTCCAGAGGTGTGGGAAGACACACGGATGGCTTTAGCGACGCAGGGACTCGGTGCTCGACGTCGAACGATGATAGTGGCTATGTCCCACTGACTCCCGCCGGTGATGGTGGCCATGTCCCACGGGTTTCGCACGAACAGGTGGTTGGCGTCAGGTAACAGCTTTCCTTCAACGTCCACTACCGTCAGGGTCCAGGAGGGAGCTTCAATGGCTATGAGAAGCGGGGATCCAAACCCCCCTCCGGCCGGTCACGAGGCGACTCACGCCGGCGGGGTCGATGATCGGCGGCGCGGGCCGCTTGGGGTTTGGCTGTTCGATCATCAAACGACTCTGCTTGCCGGAGCGTTGGCGATAGCCCTAGTGGCCGGGCTCGTTGCCGCTACGCGGCACACCGGTCCAATCTCGTCCGCCGCCGGACCCGCGGCAAGCCTCTCGCCGACCGAGCAGCTTGCCGGCGGTCAGGGCCCAGCCGGCCCCAGCGGCAGTCCGTCGGCCGCCGGCACGGCGGTCATGGCGAAGGGTTCAGGTTCCTCCGCGCAACCCGTTCCCACAATCGAGACCAGCAAGAAGAACGGGCCCGCGCCTCTTACGGCTTCCGACCGTGGTGTCACCAAGGACTCCGTCACCTTGGGATGGCTGGCCATGAGTCAAGAGACGATGGTCTACGGCTCCAGCCTTGGGATGCAGGTGCTCTCCTATCCCGCCCAGGACTACGTCGATCCGTTCGTCAAGGACATCAACGCCGCGGGCGGCATCGACGGAAGGAAGCTGAAGGTGGCGGTGGTGGAGTACAACCCGCTGTCGATGGACGACATGCAGGCCGTTTGCGTCCTGCTTGCCGAGGACCTGAAGGTCTTTGGGACCGTCGCTCCCGCCGGCTACTACGGCGACGCCGAGGTGTGCCTGGCCGACAAGGAGATCCCGACCGTCACCATGAACGGGTCCTCGGCCGACACCAACTACCGCCGGGAGAAGGGCTGGGTTCGCTCCACGGTCATGAACAAGGATCGCACCCTCAAGAACTGGGTCGACTGGGCCGTGCAAGCGGGTACGGCGACAAGCAAGAGTCGCATCGGGGTCTGGTGGCAGGACGTCCCGGAAGACCAGCAGGTGGTCAAGGACGTACTGCTGCCCTACCTCAAGTCAAGAGGCCTGAACGTCGTGGACAAGTTTGTGTTTTCCAGCGACTACTCGCGGACGCCGACAGAAGCGAGCACCGCCACCCTAAGGTTCAAGAGCTCCAACGTCGATCTCGTGTGGCCGGCGGGCAACTTGTTGCTCAACACTCTCTTCACCAACGAGGCAGAGGCCCAGAACTACCATCCGAAGTACACGGCCTCGGACTTCGCCCAACTGGCAGTGGACTATGCGAGCCAGAACTACAACGCCAACCAGTGGGATCGCGTGCGGGCCCTGACGGTCCTTCGCACCGGTGAGCTGGTGGCCGGGAAGCCCCCGACTCCTCAGCAGAAGCTGTGCTCGGATATCTACGCGCGCAACGGTGGCAAGCCGGCGAAGAACACCAACGATGGCGCCTACACGGCCTTCGCCTGCGAGCACATGTGGCTGTTCGTCAAAGCCATCCGCGTGGCCGGACCGGATCTCACAAGGGCTCGTTTCCTGGCCGCGATGGACTCACTGGGAACCTACGATGAGCGCGTGACGCTCTCGGACTCCCTGACCTTTCGCAAGGGCAAGTACGACGCCGCCGATCGCTACGCGATCGTCGAGTGGCACAAAGAATGCAAGTGCTACTGGCAGGTGGAGGGCTTTCGCAAGGGAGCTTGGTAGTCGCTCGGTAGGTCCCGAGAGGAAACTCCAATGCCTATGAGAAGCAGGGGTTCGGGCTCTCCGTCGGCCGGTCGGTGGATGGCTCCGCCCGACGGGACCGCCGGCCGACGGCGCGGGCCGCTTGAGGTTTGGCTGTTCGATCATCAAGTGACTCTGCTTGCCGGAGCGTTGGCGATAGCCCTGGTGGCCGGGCTCGTTGCCGCTACGCGGCACACCGGTCCAATCTCGTCCGCCGCCGGACCCGCGGCAAGCCTCTCGCCGACCGAGCAGCTTGCCGGCGGTCAGGGCCCAGCCGGCCCCAGCGGCAGTCCGTCCGACGCCGGCGGGACGGCCGGCGGCACGAGTTCGATTTCCAAGCGGCCCACTGCGGGCAGCGGGACGGGGAAGACCAGTGAGTTTGGGACTCTCACGGCCTCCGACCGTGGTGTCACCAAGGACTCCGTCACTCTGGGCTGGCTGGCGCCCAGCGTGGCCAACATGCACTACGGGGCGACCCTGGGAATCCCGGTGCTCTCCTATCCGGCCCAGGACTTCATAGACCCGTTCGCCAAGGAGATCAACGGTGCGGGGGGGATCAACGGGCGCAGTCTCAACGCCAGGGCCGTCGAGTACGACATGCTCTCCCAGGATGACTGGACCGCTAAATGCGTGGCCGTCGCCGAGGACCTCAAGGCCTTCGGGGCGATCACGTTTGCCGGCTACTACGGGGACGCGGAGGTGTGCCTGGCCGACAAGCAGATTGCGACCGTCGCGTTTAACACCTCCTCCGACGCGACCCGCGCTCGTGAGAAGGGTTGGGTGCGCGAGACCCGCATGGGCAAGGACCGGCTGGTGAAGAACTGGGCCGATTGGGCGATTGCCGGCGGTGTGATCAAGCCTTCCAGCCGAGTCGGCGTCGTGTGGGTCGACAACCCGGAAGACACTCCGCTCGTGAGCAACGTGGCGCTTGCGTACCTGAAGTCCAAGGGCGTCAACGTGGTGGAGAAGTTCCAGTTCTCCTCCGACTACAGCAAGACCCCGACCGAGTCGGCGTCGGCGGTTCTGCGCTTCAAGCAATCCAGGGTCGACGTGGTGTGGTGCAACTACGACTGGTTCGTCAACAGCTTCTTCCTCAACCAGGCCGAAAGTCAGAACTACCGCCCCAAGTACTCCGCGTCGGATATGGGCGACATCAGCAACGACATCACCACCCAGAACTACAACGCCAACCAGTGGGACCGGGTGCGGGCGTTGACGGTACTGCGCGTCGGCGAGATCGCGGCCGGCAAGCCCCTGACGCCTGGCCAGAAGCAGTGCCAGGATGCCTACGCCAAGTTCGGCGGCAAGGCCTTCAAGACCAACAGCGACCGTGACTTCATGATGTACGTCTGCGAGCACATCTGGCTGTGGGCCAAAGCGGCCAGACTGGCCGGTCCCGATCTCACCCGAGTCAAGTTCCTGGCCGCCATCGACTCCCTTGGGACCTACAACGAGCGGGTTGCCACCACCGACACGCTCGTGTTCAAGAAGGGCAGGTACACGGCTGCCGACAACTGGGCAGTCATCGAGTGGCGCAAGGAATGCAAGTGCTACTGGCAGGTGGAGGGCTTTCGCAAGGGAACCTGGTAGTCCCTGGTGGCGAGCCCGGTCGGCCGGATCTCGGCCTGTAGACTGACGGGCCCGCTCAGTTGGCGCTTGATGTTGCCCTCCCCCCGCAGGATCGCCTCTCGAAAGAGAAGGACGATGTGCACTCAGACCAGCATGACCTTGACGATTGGGATCTTGCTGAAGTCCTGGTCCTGTGTGTATACGGGGAGGCCGTGCGTGACGGCGGTCGCCGCAATGAAGACGTCCATGACTTTGGGCGAGCGGCCTTTCTTGCGAGCCTCCACTGATATCTCAGCGAAAGCTCTTGCGACTCTGTCGTCTATGGGCAGGGCATCGAAGGTGCGCTCGACCGCCGAAAGGGTGCGCAGACGCTGGGCTCGAAGTCGTGACTCCCTGGTCGCGAGCACGCCGATGTGCAGTTCTGCGAGTGTGGCGACCGATATCGCTGCTTCGTCCGGCAAGAGACCCAGGGGACGGCCTTGCTCGCGGGCAATGAACACCGATGTGTCGAGAAGGCCCTTCACATCTCTTCAATGGTCGCGCCGACGATCCGGTCGACGTCGTCGGCGAACTTCGCGTCAAGAGGCGTCTCGCGGAGAATGCGCTCGACCTCGGCCCGCGTTGCGAAACGGCGCTCGAGGCGGACGGGAACGAGATCGGCGACGGCGCGGCCCCTAATCGTCACCCTGAGGTGCTTCCCCGCAGCCACCTCGCGCAGGACCTCGCCGATGTGGTTGCGCAGCTCTCGCTCCGGGATCTCCCGCTCGGGCGCAGACATGCTACGAGCGTAGCAGTGCGTAGCATGTCTGGCAATGCTCCACGGGCAAGGAGATCTGCTCGGAACTGGTGCCCCTAGTGGGCGGCTTCCTTGCCCTTGGCGGCCTGGGCGATGACCTTCTCGGCCAGGCTCCCGGGGACCTCTTCGTGGTGGGAGAACCTGCGCGTGAAGGATCCGCGGGCGCCCGTCATCGAGCGCAGGTCGATCGCATAGCGCACCACCTCGGCCTCCGGCACCTTCGCCGAGACGACCGTGCGCCCGGCGCCTGCCGGCTGTGTGCCCTGCACGCGACCGCGCCGTGAGGACAAGTCACCGAGCACGTCTCCGACGAAGCTGTCCGGAACGAGTACTTCCACGTCGAGGATGGGTTCGAGCAGGCAGGCGCCCGCCTGTTGGACGGCGTCGCGAAGTCCCAGGGACCCCGCGATCTGGAAAGCCATGTCCGATGAGTCAACCGAGTGGAACTTTCCGTCGAGCAGGGTCACGCGTACGTCCACCAGCGGGTAGCCGGCGACCACGCCCTCTTCCATGGCCTTGCGCACGCCCTTGTCCACGGAGGGGATCCACTGGTTGGGAATGGACCCACCGAAGATCTTGTCCACGAACTCGTATCCGCCCCCGCGCGGCAAGGGCTCGATCTCCAGGTTACAGATGCCGTACTGGCCGTGCCCGCCGCTCTGCTTGACGTGGCGACCCAGCCCCTTTCCCTTGCCCTTGATGGTCTCCTGGTAGGGCACTCGGAGGGGCACGGTCATGACCTCCACCCCGAACTTGCGCTTGAGCCGTTCGAGGGTGATATCGGCGTGCGTTTCACCGATCGCCCACATGATCGTCTGATGGGTGTCGTTGTTGCGCCCCACCCTCAAGGTGGGGTCCTCGGAGGTCATGCGATGGATGGCCGTGGACAGCTTGTCCTCGTCGCCCTTGCTCTTGGGCGCTATGGCCACCGGCAGCAGAGGCTCGGGCCACACCGGGCGCGGTAGCACGAAAGGCTTGGCTTTGTTGGTGAGGGTGTCGCCGGTTTCGGTCTCGGCGAGCTTGGCCACGGCGGCGATGTCGCCCGCCGGCACGCTGGAGACGTTGTCCTGGGTCTTACCGCGCAAGGTGAACAGGGTGCCGAGCCGCTCGTCCTTGCCCTTGGAGGCGTTGAAGACCGTGGCGTCGGGGTGAAGGGTTCCCGATACCACGCGGAAGAGGTTGATCCGGCCCACGTAAGGGTCTGAGATCGTCTTGAACACATAGGCGGCCAGCGGCCCGTCGTCTTTCGGCTCGCGGGTCTGCTCGGCATCAGAACCGGGCGCGGTGCCCGTGACGGCCGGTCGCTCCTCGGGAGAAGGGAAGGCGTTGGTGATGAACTCGCACAGCAGGTCCGCGCCGATTCCCTTGGTGGGTGCGCCGCACAGAACGGGGAAGATCCCGCTTGCCGCAACGGCCTTCTCGAGGTCGGGAATGAGCGCCTCCGGCGGGACATCCTCGCCGCTGAGGTAGCGCTCCATCAGCGACTCATCCTCGGACTCGGCGATGATGGCCTCGATGAGTTCTCCGCGAAGGGTGTCGAGATCTCCGGTCAGCTCGACCGGAACCGCTCCCGCCTCGTAACGGGGCCCGGACGGGTAGCGGAAAGCCTTGCCCGAGATCAGCCCGACGCATCCGGCAAACGAGGACTCCTCGCCGATCGGCAGGTACAGAGGGACGACACCTTTGCCGAAAGCGGCCCGAAGGCCCTCCATGGTGCGCGACATGGAAGCTCGCTCGCGGTCCATCTTCGTGACGAAGATCGCTCGAGGGAGCCCTGAGTCCTCGGCCATTTTCCAGATCAGCTCGGTCTGGACCTCGACCCCCTCGACTGCGGAGACGACGAAAACCATGGCGTCGGCCGCGCGAATGGCGGTTGTGACGTCGCCCAGGAAGTCGGCGTAGCCGGGGGCATCCAGGACGTTGAGCTTGAAGCCGTCCCATTCCAGGGGCACCAGCGCCAAGGACACCGAGATATGGCGCTTGGTCTCCTCGGCCTCGAAGTCGGATATCGAACTGCCGTCTTCGACGCGGCCCATCCGGTTGGTGGCCCCGGTGGTGAAAGCCATGGCTTCGACGAGCGAGGTCTTGCCGGCGCCCCCATGACCGACCAGCAGGACGTTGCGGATGTTCGGGGTGGGGTAGGTCTTCAAGGGTCCTCCTTGAGGATCGGTGCCCGAATCCCCTGGAAGCGCGGCACCGAGGCCGATCGTGAGGATGAGAGCCACTGGTGAGGGCCGCTGCGGTCCTCAGACAGCGAGCAGGATTCTACACCAGCCCAATACGAGGCTGGACTCGGCGCGGCCGGCCGGGATGTTGAGGGTGTGCGGAAGCCCGATGTAGGCTGACTTGCCCCGCATTCCCGTTCACAGTGCAAGGGCGCTGTGCGCGCCCCGTGCGGGATTCTCGACAGGGGAGCGGCCGGGTTTGCGGCGCAAAGGCGCCGTACACGTTTTTCCAGGAGGCTCGATGCTCGACAGCAAAGCCCGTCCTGTGATCTCCAAGCTCACCGACGTCATCGGGCGGGGTCTGGCGAAGATGGGATTCACGGCCAACTCACTGACACTGATGGGTCTTGCCGCAAGCGGGGTTTCGGCGGGCTTCCTGGCGAGCGGGCATCGCATCGTGGCCGGGGCCGTGCTGTTGGGCGGGGGACTGATCGACGTATTCGACGGGGCGGTTGCCCGCGCACGCGGGTCTTCGGGCCCCAAGGGCGCGTTTCTGGACTCGGTGTGCGACCGGGCTTCGGATGGGGCGGTGTTGGGGGCCCTGGTCTGGTGGGAGGTCGAGCGCGCACCGCGGCTGGCCGTGCTGGCCCTGGTCGTTCTGATCGCCTCGTTCCTCGTCTCTTACACCAAGGCTCGCGCGCAGTCCCTGGGGTTCAAGTGCGATGTGGGAGTGGCCGAGCGCGCCGAGCGAGTGCTGGTGCTGGGGGTGGGGCTGATTTCCGGCTTGATCGAGCCGGCCCTTTGGGTGCTTGCGGTGGCAACCTTGGTGACGGTCGTCCAGCGTGTGGTGGTGGTCTTGCGTCAGGCCTCTCCCGAATGATGGCCTCGGCGGCCGTCCCCTGTGCGAGCGGACATGCGATGTCCCGTATCGCCCGCGGCACAGGAGGCTCGAGTCGGTTCCCGCGGAGGTGGGCGTGCGAGTAGGCCTCGTCTGCCCCTATGCATTGGACGCGCCGGGGGGAGTGCAGAACCACGTGCTCAACCTGTCGGCCCAGCTTGCGCGGCTGGGTCATGAAGTGGGTATCCTCGCGCCTTCTCTGAGCGGCGAGCCCGCTTTGGCGGGCGACGGAGTCGCGGTGTGGCGGGCGGGTCGAGCCGTCCGGGTGCCCTACAACCGGTCGGTCGCGCCGATATCTGCGGGCCCCGCGGCCTGGAGGGCGGCCGGGCGTTTCGTCGCCCAAGGCTTCGAGGTGGTTCACGTCCACGAGCCCGCGGTTCCGGGAGCGAGCCTGTACACAACGGCGCGATGCCGGGTCCCGATGGTGGGCACCTTCCATGCGACCGCCGAGCGCAGCCGGTTGGTGTCGATCGCGGGCCCGATCATCCGCAGGACGCTCGCGCGACTCGCGGCGCGTACGGCGGTGTCTCGACCGGCGGCGAGTTTCGCCGCGACCTACTTCCCCGGGGAGTACTCGATCCTTCCCAACGGGGTGGACCCGGCGCTTTTTTCTCCGGCTCCACGTCTTTCGGGCACGGGTGATGCGGACGCGCCGACACTGCTGTTCATCGGCAGGCTCGAGCCGCGCAAGGGCTTCGAATACGCGGTGCGCGCGTGGGTCCTGGTCAAGAAGCGCCGGCCGCGCGCCCGGCTGGTCGTGGTGGGCGAAGGTGCCGAGAGGCAACGCTGCGTCGAGATGGTTCCGCCGGAGATGAGGGGTGACCTGGTCCTGGCGGGCACCGTTTCCGCGGACAGCCTGCCTTCCTACTATCAGTCGGCCGACGTCTTCATGGCGCCTTCTCTGGGCGGGGAGAGTTTCGGAATCGTTCTGGCCGAGGCGATGGCCGCGGGAATCCCCGTGGTGGCCTCGGAGGTCTCCGGCTACCACGATGTGCTCTCGGGGACGGGCGCCGGCATCCTGGTTCCGCCCGGTGATGCCGAGGCGCTGGCGGCGGGCGTTGAGTCGTTGCTCGCCGATGAGGCGACGCGCAAGGGGATGGGCAAGGCGGGTCGCGAGGCCGCGCGCCGATACTCGTGGGAGACGCTGGTGGAAGGGGTCTTGGAGATCTACCAGCGAGTGTTGAGGGCGGAGGACTGAACGAAGAGTCGAGAAGGTCGAGAAGGTCGAGGAGCCAAGAGGAAGGCAGGGTAGGCGAATTGGAGATCCCCGAGCTTTGTGTGGAGATAGCCCGCCGTGCGCGCGAGGCGGTCAGGCCGCACCTTGGCCTGGGCGCCTCCAGGCGATCGGAGGGAGTGGCGGTCGGGGGAGACCCAACCTTTCGCATCGACGAGGTGGCCGAATCCCTGATCGAGGAAATGCTCGCGGCCGAAGGCGACATCGCCTACTACTCCGAGGACCGGGGCATGATCACCCACGGGCGACCGCGCGCCGTGCTGATCATCGATCCCATCGACGGAACGCGTCCTGCCGCCGCGGGGCTGGAGGCCTGCTGCGTTTCCGTGGCGGCGGCTCCCATGCTCGATTCACCGACGCTCGGCGACGTGAGCTTCGGCTGCGTTTGGGACATCAAGACCGACTTCTGCTTCACCGCAAGGCGCGGCGGGGGAGTCAAGTGCGTGGACGGCGCCGGTGGCGAGGTCGCGCTCAGCCCCGTCTCGGCCGGCTGCGTGGAGCGGATGTTCTGGACTTCGGGTCTGCGGGGCCGGCCGGCAATTGCCACGATCTGCGCGCTGTCGGAGTTGATCGACCGCTCCAGTGTTACCGGGGCCAGCTTCGACATCGGCTCGGCGGCATACGGGATGACTCGCGTTCTCACCGGTCAGCTCGACGCCTACGTGGACATCGGTGATCTTCTGGTGCGCGAGGTGGCCGGCATGGAGAAACGGTTCCGCAAGGTCGGCGCCGGTGCGGTGCTCAACAACTCCCCATACGACGTAGCGCCGTGCGTGCTGATGTTCGAGGAGATGGGCATCCCGTGCACCGACGGCCGCGGACGTTCGCTTTCGGGGTGCGCGCTGCTGGGCTCGACCGCCGAGTACCAGGTGTCGGTGTTGGCGGTCGCCGACGAGAAGCTCCATTCCGATATCGTGGCGGCCGTCGGTCGGGGTGTGGAGCGTCTCGATGCCGGATTGAGATCGGGCACGCTCCAGCGGCTGGAGCCGGAGGAATGGTAGGCTTTCCGCCCGACGGGCTCGTGGTTGTCGAAGCCGGACGGCCGAGTGGACCGATTTGCCCGACCGAGGAGGGACCGTGAACGCCGGGAGCGCTATCTGGGCGGCCATCGCCGCCAGTATTGTCATGGGTCTGGTGCTGCAGGGAGCCCGGGCGACGGGCCTCACCCAATTGCACATGATGCGTTTCCTGGGGTCCATGGGCACCGTCGAGCAGCGGGGATTGCCCCTGTTGCTGGGATGGACGGTTCACATTCTGGCCGACATCCTGTTCGGGTTCGGCTATGCGGCGGTGTTCCAGTTGGTCGACTCGGCGACGCTGGTCGGGTGGGGAATGCTGCTCGGGCTGGGTCACGCGGCGGTGATCCTTGGGCCCGGCTTTCCGCTGCTCGGGTTGGTCAACTCGCGCGTGCGCTCGGGGGAGATCAAAGGGCCGGGTTTCCTGGGCCGCAATTGCGGTTGGGGCACGGTGCCCGCGCTGCTCTTCGCGGGCGTGTGCTTCGGCGCGGTGATGGGGGCCCTGTACTCCAAGGTGTAGAGGGGCCTGAGGCCGGCATTCGTCCAGCGCGGTAAGCGGCGCTCCTCGCGGCCTTGCCCTCGGGGCGCAGTGGCGCTCTCGGTGATGGGCATATCCGCGGGGGCGAGTACTAAGATGGCTTTGGGCCACGTTGGGGGCCCATGGGAAAGGCGTCCGAGGAGGGGTTCGGTTGGTCATCGCAGCAGTGATCTTGGGTCTGGTTGCCCTGGTGGGCCTGTGGTTCGTGGTCACCTACAACGCCTTGGTGCGTAGGCGCAACAACTGCGACAACGCCTGGGCCCAGATCGACGTCCAGCTCCGCCGCCGCTACGACTTGATCCCCAATCTCGTGGAGACGGTCAAGGGATATGCCGCGCACGAGCGGGGGGTGTTCGAGGCGGTGACCAACGCCCGAGCCGCCGCGATCGACGCCAAGGGCGTGGGGGAGCAGGCACAGGCCGAGACCGGGCTGACGAAAGCGCTGAAGTCGCTGTTCGCGGTCGTCGAGAACTACCCGCAGCTCAAGGCCAACGAGAACTTCCTGGCGCTGCAGGAGGAACTGACGGCGACCGAAGGCCGAATCGCCTACGCGCGCCAGTTCTACAACGAGGTTGCGCTTGCGTTGAACAACAAGATCCAGATGGTCCCGAGTTCGATCGTGGCGGGAATGACCGGGTTCAAGATCCGGGACTACTTCGAGGCCGAGGAGGCTTCGCGCGAACCGGTCAATGTGCGCTTCTAGCCCGAGCCTACCCCCGCGATGATCGAGCAGATCGCAGGCAATCGCCGCAAGACGGCCGCGCTCATCACCCTGTTCGTCTTGCTGGTTGTGGCCTTGGGCTGGGCGCTGTCGTTGCTGCTTCGCGGTGGGCCGGCTCTCATGGTCATTGCGGCCGTGATCGCAGTGGTCGTGAGCTTCACCTCCTATTACAGCTCCGACCGCATCGTGCTGGCCGTCAGCGGCGCCAAGGAGGCCGACCGGGCCACCTACGCGCGCTATCACAACCTCGTGGAGGGCGTGTGCATCGCGGCCGGAATCGCCAAGCCAAGGCTTTACGTGATCAATTCCGACTCGCCCAACGCATTTGCCACGGGGCGCAACCCGGCCCACTCCGCCATCGCGGTCACGACCGGACTGCTGGACAAACTCAACCGAGTTGAGATCGAGGGCGTACTGGCTCACGAGATGGCTCACATCAAGAACGAGGACGTGCGCCTGATGGCCGTGGTGGCGACCCTGGCCGGGCTCGCGGCCCTGGTGGCGGATTGGGGGCTTCGGGCCCTGTTCTGGGGAGGCGGCCGGCGCGGTGCGCGCGACGCCGAGCGGGTGGGTGGGGTCTACCTGCTGCCCCTTGCCCTCGTGCTGATCATCCTGGCGCCCCTGGCTTCTCAGATCATCCGGTTCGCCATCTCCCGCCGGCGCGAGTTCCAGGCCGATGCCTCCGGGGTCTACCTCACCCGCTATCCTCCCGGCCTGATTTCGGCCCTGGGCAAGATCTCCGCCGATCCCGCTCCGCTTCGCCAGGCCAACGTCGCCACCCAACACCTCTGGATCTCGGAACCGACTCGCAAGCACGGCACTCGGGGAAGTTGGTGGGAGCGAGCCTTCTCCACTCATCCGCCGATCGAAGAGCGCATTGCGGCGCTCAAGGACCTGTAGTGTAGTCGTGGGAAGGAGCAAGTTGGTGCGCTTGACATTGCGAAAGCTGGCCGCGCTCGTGGTGGCCACCGCACTCGTGGGTGCGGCGCCGGCCTGCACATCCAAGCGAAAGGACGAGGGCCCCTCGGGGCCTTCTGGCTCCGCGAATACCAAGATCGAGAAACCCAAGATCGCCCCACTGACGGGCATGGCGCTGACCGACCTGGAGGCGGAGAGCCGCGCGGCGCTGGCGATCAAGATCGACAACTCCGTGGCGGCGCGGCCGCAAGCGGGACTGGACGGTGCCGACATCGTCTACGAGGAGCTTGCCGAGGGCGGCATCACCCGGTTCATGGCCGTGTTCCACTCGAAGCAAGCCTCCGATGTGGGCCCGGTACGCTCCGCCCGCATGGTGGATCCCGAGATCCTGGCCCAGTACCAGGGGCTGTTCGCTTTCTCGGGCGGGGCCGCCCCGGTGCTCGAGGCGGTTGCCGCGGCTCCGGTCCAGGACGTCTCGTTCAACAAGGTGGCCTCGGCCTACCGGCACGCGCCCGGACGCGCCGCGCCGCACAACCTGTTCACCCGCACGTCGTTGTTGTGGGACGCGGCCAAGCGCCACAACGTGCCGGACTTGAAGCTGAGCTTCTCGACCAAGCCGCCCCCGGTCGCATCGACCACCACGACGACGGTCACGGGCGGGACCCCCGGCAAGCCGTTCCCACCCGGAGAGCGTGTGTCGATCAGCTTTTCGACCTCCGCTGTATCGGTCTGGAAATGGGATGCGGCTTCGGGCAACTACCTGCGCTACCACGGATCGACTCCCCACACGTTGGTCGGCGGATCGCAGGTCAGGGCCAAGAACGTGATCGTCCAGTTTGTCCAGGTCTACGCGGGGCCCATCCGCGACGTTCTGGGTAATCCTTCTCCCGAGATCCGCGCCACCGGCTCGGGTGAGGTGTGGGTCCTGCGAGACGGCATATTGACCAAGGGAACATGGTCGCGACAGTCGGTCTCGGACAAGACCAGCTTCCGCGACTCCTCGGGCAAGACCATCCCGCTGTCCCCGGGCAACACCTGGATCGAGCTGGCTCCGCGGGGAGAGCCGGCCAGTTTCTCCTAGAAGGCCGGATCGCGAAGGCCGGACCGCTCCGGGAGACGGGTGGGATCCGAGGCCCGCTTGCCCGGTGGACACACGAATGCCGACCGCCGCCGGATGTTCGGCGGCTGAAAATGGGGAGGTCTCGCGATGGCCCACGTCTTGAGCATCGCGCCGGGGATCACACAGATCGACACCCTGATGGCCGGGATGGATCAGGTGTCTGCCGGGTTCGTCGTGGCCGGAGACGACGTGGCTCTGATCGAGACCGGCCCCGCGACTTCTGCCGCCACCGTTCGCGATCATCTGGCCCAGGCCGGTGTCCCGCCCGAGGCGTTGCGATGGCTGATCGTCACTCACATACATCTGGATCACGCCGGGGGAGTGGGGGACCTGGCGGCCGCGTTCCCCGAGGCGACGGTGGTGGTTCATCCGAAGGGCGCGAGGCACCTTGTCGATCCGTCCCGGCTGATGGCGAGTGCTGCCCAGGTCTACGGCGATGCTCTCGACACGATGTACGGGCAACTTCGACCGACCGAAGCCGAGCGGGTGCGTGCGGTGGAGGACGGAGAGATCATCGACCTGGGGGGCGGGCGCCGCATCGAGGTCCTGCACACTCCCGGCCACGCCAAGCACCACATGGCCTTGCTGGAACCCGACACCGGAGCGCTGTTCGTGGGCGACGCGGTCGGGGTGTACCTGCCGGATGCCCCGGTGCTCAGACCGACGACCCCGCCGCCGGACTTCGACCTGGCGCAGACCGTCGCCAGCTTGCGCCGTCTGGCCGGCATCGACCCGAGCCTGTTGGTGCTCAGCCACTTTGGGGTGGTGGCCTCTCCGCTGGAGTTCCTGGCCGGCGCGGAGGAGGAGATATCCCGCTGGTGTGAGATCGCCGGGCGCGCCCTCGAGCAGGGCGCCGGCATCGAGGGGGTAGATGCCGCCCTTCGCTCTCACGCCGACGAGCAGGAGAAAGACCTATCACCGGAGGCGAGGGCGAAGCTGGAGGCCTTCAATTCGGTGCACTTCAACGCGGTCGGCTTGAGCCGTTATCACGAGCTTCGACGGGCGACGGAGGCGGAGTAGGCTCCGGGCACACCCGGCGAGGCGGACCCCTCGCGCACCTGTTGACGGGAACGATGGTGCTCTGTGGACCGTGGGATGCCGTGGATCCCTTGTGGCGCAGGGGTTTCGGCCGTCGCACCCGCCGGAGGGCGACCTTGGCTGCCTCGGCCGGGCGGTGTAGCATAGAAGTTGCGAAAATGCCGCTCTGACTCGGGGCCTTCCCTCTGGCTGGGAGGCATCCCCTTGGGCACATCTTGGGAGGTCGTCACATGAGCGCACAGACTGGCACCGCACGCGTGAAGCGCGGTTTGGCCGAGATGCTCAAGGGCGGCGTCATCATGGACGTCACCAACGCCGAGCAGGCCAAGATCGCCGAGCAGGCCGGGGCCGTCGCGGTCATGGCCCTGGAGCGCGTGCCGGCCGACATCCGCCGCGAGGGCGGCGTGGCGCGCATGGCGGACCCCAACAAGATCGAGGAGATCATCTCGGCCGTGACGATTCCCGTCATGGCCAAGGCCCGGATCGGCCACTTCGCGGAGGCTCAGATCCTGCAAGCCCTCGGCGTGGACTACGTGGACGAATCCGAGGTGCTCACCCCGGCCGACGAGGCTCATCACATCGACAAGTGGGCATTCACGGTCCCCTTCGTTTGCGGGGCCACCAACCTGGGTGAGGCCCTGCGGCGCATCGGCGAGGGCGCTGCCATGATTCGCTCCAAGGGCGAGGCCGGGACCGGCAACGTGGTGGAGGCCGTGCGTCACATGCGCGCGATCATCGGCGAGATCCGCCGCCTGTCGGGGATGCGAGCAGAAGAACGGTTCGCGGCAACCAAGGATATCGGGGCTCCCTATGAGCTGGTGAGCGAGGTCGCCGAGGCCGGCAAGCTGCCGGTGGTGCTGTTCACCGCCGGAGGAATCGCCACCCCCGCGGACGCGGCCCTGATGATGCAGCTCGGCTCCGAAGGGGTCTTCGTGGGTTCGGGCATCTTCAAGGCGGACAACCCGGCCATGCGCGCCAAGGCGATCGTTGAGGCGACGACCTACTTCAGCGACCCGGACGTTCTCGCCAAGGTCTCGCGAGGCCTGGGCGAGGCGATGCGAGGCCTGGACCTGCGCGAGATACCCGAGGAGCAGCGTCTGGCCGGCCGGGGCCAGTAGCGGGTGGGCGTAGTGGAGGCGGGAGGTTCTCCCGGGACGCCACGGCCCGGGTTGCGCATCGGGGTGTTGGGCCTGCAGGGCGATTTCCGCGAGCACCTTGCCGTGCTGGTGCGCCTGGGAGTCGACACCCTCGACGTGCGCACGCCGGAGCAGCTTGCCGGGATAGACGGACTCGTGATCCCGGGCGGGGAATCCACAACCATGGGCAAGCTGGCCGATCGGTTTGGGCTGATCGAGCCGTTGCGCGAGCGAATTGGGGCCGGCATGCCGGTCTACGGCACCTGTGCCGGGATGATCTTCCTTGCCGCGCGGATCACCGATGGCGACCAGCCCAGGCTCGGAACGTTGGACGTGACCGTGCGTCGCAACGCTTTCGGCCGCCAGGTCGATTCCTTCGAGGCCGACCTCGAGATCAGGGGCATGTCCGGTGGCTCTTTCCATGCGGTGTTCATCCGGGCCCCGTGGATCGAGCAGGTCGGAATCGGGGTGGAGGTCCTGGCGGAGGTGGATGGTAGGATCGTCGCGGTCCGCCAGGGCGGCGTGCTGGCGACTTCTTTCCACCCCGAATTGGGAGAGGACACCCGATTCCACCGGATGTTCCTCGAGATGGTGGAGGAGGCCGCGAACCGCAGCGCTCGTGAGGGACGGACGGTTATCGTCGCTCAGGGAGCGCAGGCCGGAGTCAAGCCGGGCCACTCGGCACCAGTCGCTGCTGAGCCCAGAAGGTAGGAAGAGATGTCGGGCCATTCGAAATGGGCAACCACCAAGCACCGCAAGGCTGCCGTGGACGCCAAGCGCGGCAAGCTCTTCGCTCGCCTGATACGAGGCGTCGAGGTCGCCGCTCGCGAGGGCGGGGGCAACATAGGCGGCAACCCGACGTTGGCCGACTGGGTGGCCAAGGCTCGTGACGGCTCGGTTCCGATGGACACCATCGAGCGGGCGATCAAGCGCGGGACCGGCGAGCTCGAGGGTGTGCACTACGAGCACATCTCGTTCGAGGGATATGCCTCCGCCGGCGTGGCCATCTACGTCGAGTCGCTGACCGACAACCGCAACCGGGCGGTCAGCGCGGTGCGCTCGATCTTCTCCAAGCATGGTGGCAACCTTGGCGACCCCGGGTGTGTGGCCTGGATGTTCGAGCGTAAGGGCCTGGTGCTGATCTCCAGAGAGGGTGGCGCGCAAGAAGACGAGCTTCTGACGCTGGCTCTGGAAGCGGGTGCCGAGGATCTTCGCTCAGAGGGCGACACCTGGGAGATCGTCACTTTGCCGGGCCAGCTCGGTGAGGTGCGCGCGGCGCTCGATGCCGCCGGGGTCAAGTACGAATCGGCCGAGACAACGATGATCCCGACCTCCACCGTCGAGGTGGGGCGCGAGTCGGCCGGCAAGGTGGTCAGGCTCGTGGAAGCCCTCGAGGACTGTGACGACGTCCAGGACGTCTACGCAAACTTCGACATCCCCGACGAGGTTCTGGCGGAGATCGACTGATACAATCCCTCCAAACACCTGTTCGGGAGCCGGCTTGCCGGCCGGGTCGTGAGGGAGGGATCTTGCGGGTCTTGGGCGTGGATCCGGGGCTCGAGCGCACCGGGCTGGGAGTGGTCGAGTCCGAGGGCGGACGGCTTCGCGCCGTGGAGTTTCGGACGGTGCAGACTCCCGGCGAGGCCGCCGCCAAGCTCATGGGTATCGCGCGCGCGGTGCGAGAGATGCTGGCTACAAATGCTCCCGAGGCTTTGTGCATGGAGAGGCTGTTCTTCAACGCCAATGCCCGCACGGTGATGGGCGTGGGCCAGGCCTGCGGCGTGGTGCTGCTGGTGGCCGCGGAGGCGGGGATCCCCGTCGTCACCTACACCCCTCCGGAGGTCAAGCTCGCGGTGACGGGCAGTGGGACGGCCGCCAAGCCCCAGGTGCAGTTCATGGTCAAGGCCATCCTGGGCCTGGACGCTGCCCCCAAGCCGGCCGACACCGCCGACGCGCTGGCAGTGGCCATCTGCCATCTCCAGCGCTCGGGCATCGCCAAACGCATCCAATCGGCCCAGGCCCGCCCGCAAGGGGTCGTGGCATGATTGCCATGCTGCGCGGCCGCCTGGCCGAGACCGCGGGCGACGGAGCGATCCTGGACGTCGGGGGAGTCGGCTACCGCGTGTACCTGCCGACCGGCGCCCTCGCGCGGCTTCCGGGCCGCGGCGAGCCGGTGACGCTGCACGTCCACACCTACGTCCGCGAGGACACCCTCGCGCTGTACGGCTTCCTCAGCCCCGAGGAGCGGGACGTCTTCGAGGTGCTTCTGGGTGTGACCAGGGTTGGCCCGAAGGTCGCCCTGGCCGTGCTATCGGTGCACGGCCCGGAGGCGTTGCGCCGCGCCGTGGCCACCGGGGATGCCGATGCCCTGGCGCTCGTGCCCGGGATCGGCAAGAAGGGCGCCGCGCGGCTGGTGCTGGAGCTCAAGGACAAGCTGGGCGAGGGAGATCTGGAGGGACCGGCGGCCGGCACGACGGAGTTGCGCGCTGCGATCTCCGAAGTCCGCTCGGCCCTGTCCTCGCTCGGCTACTCTCCTTCCGAGGTCAAGGAATCCCTGGAGGCCTTGCCGGCCCTGGACGGAGAGACAAGTCCCGAGGAGATGCTGCGCCTGGCACTTCGCAACCTGGCGGGGAGGCGGTAGTGGAGGACATCCTGCAGGCCCGCGCGCTGCCCCAGGACGAGAGCATCGATGTCTCGCTCAGGCCTCGCTCGCTGGCGGAGTTCGTCGGGCAGCCTTCCTTGAAGGAGCAGCTCGAGATCGTGCTTGAGTCGGCGCGTCGCAGACACTGCTCGGCGCCCCACGTGCTCTTCTCCGGGCCCCCGGGCTTGGGCAAGACCACACTGGCCCACATCGTCGCCTCGGAGATGGGCGCGGGCATGCGGGTCACTTCCGGGCCGGCGCTGGAGCGCGCCGGTGATCTGGCGGCAATCCTGACGAGCCTTGAGGACGGGGAGGTTCTGTTCATCGATGAGATCCACCGCCTTTCGCGGGTGGTGGAGGAGGTCCTCTATCCCGCGATGGAGGACTTCCAGATCGACATCGTGGTGGGCAAGGGACCGGGGGCGCGCAGCCTGCGCCTGGACCTTCCTGCCTTCACGCTCGTGGGCGCGACCACGCGCACCGGCCTTATCACCTCGCCCTTGCGCGACCGCTTCGGGTTTGCCTCTCGGCTGGATTTCTACGGGGAGACGGACCTGGTCTCGATCGTGGGTCGGTCCGCGAGACTGCTCGGCGTGGGGATGGACTCCCAGGGGGCGGCCGAGGTCGCCCAGCGTTCGCGCGGCACCCCGCGAGTCGCCAACCGCTTGCTGGCCCGGGTTCGCGACTTCGGTGAGGTTCGCGCGGAGGGCCGGATCGACGCAGATGTGGTTCGCGCCGCGCTGGATCTGTTCCAGGTGGACGCGCTGGGCCTGGACAAGCTCGACCTCTCGCTGCTGTCTTGCATCGGTGAGCGGTTTGGCGGCGGACCGGTTGGGCTCTCGACGCTGGCCGTGGCAGTGGGGGAGGAGCCGGAGACGGTGGAGGACGTGGTCGAGCCCTACCTGCTTCAACTCGGAATGATCCGGCGTACTCCCCGCGGACGGGTGATCACCGCTCGAGCGTTGCGCCACCTGGGCATCAAGGCTCCGGCCGGCGAAGCCGCGCTCTTTGCCGAAGACGGCCCACCCACCGAGTAGGCGGGCGGGCCGTGTCTGCGGGGGTCGGGGCTACTTCCTTGATGCCAGGGCCTGGTCGATACGGTCCAGCGTCTCCTCGGCTCGTTCAATGATGTGCGAGCTTGGGGCGCGGCGAACCGGAACCTGAGGAGCGGCTTCCTCGGGACGGTGCCGAGAGCTGCGGCGGATCTGGATCCTCCTGGGCACTCGAGCCTCCCCATCGCCCGGGCGGGCAAGCCCGCTTTCATATGGCTGCGGCACACGCCTCGTCACGGTGAACGCTTTGCATGTCAATACTTTTCTCGACACGGAGAACGCGCGACTCGATCTTGAGTCGCGCTGAATCGGGGGCCATTTGCGAAAGGGCCCGAAGGGTCTAGTCAGTCGGGATTCTCGTGGCGCTCGCGACGGGTCGAGGGCTCTACTCAGCCAGCAGTGCCTGCATCTGGGTGCGAGCGGTCTGCGAGACGCCTCCGGTGAAGACCGGATCGATGGGGCGGGGCAACCCGGAGACGAAGTCGCGCACGGACTGTGGTACTTCGCCGGCCACGATGATCGTGGGAGCGGCCTGGTCGGCGGCGTAGCTCGTCCAGGCGAGCGTGCGTCCCCAGCCGTACTGCTCGAAGCCGTCCGCCACCAGCAACCTGGATGGATCGCCTTCGAACAGAGTCTTCACGATGGCCAGAGCGGTCTCGACGCGTGTGGCCCCCGCTACCCGGTCCGCGCCCGCCAAGCGGACGACCGCGTCACCAACGGCGGCCTGACCTCCCAGGACGACTCGCCTGGAGAGGGGGTACTTGGACAGGAAAGATGCCGTGGCATCCGGGAGGTTGTCCTGCGCGGTGAGCAGCACGGGCAATCCGGCGCGGGCGGCCACAACGCCACCGGCGATCGCGTCGGGCCAGTTGTTGCCCGAGGCGATGAGGATGCGCTGGGGGTTGCCCCGCAGGCGCACGGTCTCTTCGGCCACGGCCGCGGCCGTCTCGAAGCGAGTGGCGCCGGCCAGGCGGGTGATCGTGTAGCCGTCCGAGGCCAGTTCGCTCTCAACGCGCGAGGATACGGCGCCGGTCCCGCCCAGAAGGTAGACAGTGCCTATCCCACCGAGCGCCCGGTCGATCTCCACGTGGGTGGCCGGGCGCAGGACGGGGTCGGGCTCGTGGCTGTTGGGGGCGTCGGTGAAGAGCACGGGGGCCAGGCCACCGGCCAGGGCCGCGCCGCCGAGGGAGTCGGCGAATACATCGCTGCGCGAGACAACGGCGAAGGCCGCATGCGAGCCGTCGGGGAATGCCGCACGCGAGGCCGCGATCCCCTCATCGACGGTGGGCAGTTCGGAGGGGGTGGTTCCGCGAAGGAAGAGTTGGGTGACCCACATGGTCCCCTCGCGCGAACGCACGACGCCCATGCCCATCGACTCGATGTTGGAGAGCAGGATGTTGTCCCGATGGGTGGGTGAGTTCATGAAGGCTAGGTGAACCGGGTCGACGCTGGGGCCGCAGCCGACGTTCTCTGCCAGTTCGGTCCAGGGCACTGTGACGCCCCCAGGGCCCTCAGGCCGGTGGCGAAGGGTCCTGCCATCGGTGCAGGAGCCCCCGGCGTCGTCGTCCGCGGCCATCCTGGCCGAGTGTTCGCGCGCCAGCCGAGTGAGATGGAGGAGAACGGCGAGCCGGCCCAGGCCGCGGGATTGGCGCTCTGAGTTGATCAGCGTTCCGAACGCCTCCTCCTCGGCAGGCTGAATGCCGGGGGCGGTGGCCGCGCGTGCGGGGGAGGTCAACGGGGAGAACGCGAGCAGGGCCATGGCCGCCAGGGTTGCGGTAGCGACAAGCCTGATGCGCCATGACGCGATCTTCATATCTCTGAACCCCTCCGTGGTGCGGTTACTGATAGTCACCCCTAGTAACAGATCGTCACCTATGGTGTCAGACTTGAGCCTGTCCGGCGTCGGGGAGCCGGAGAACCGGGGGGTGCGGAACGTGCGGGATCGTGGTGGGAGCCGGCGAGAGAGCGAGGCGAAGTGAATCGCGCGCTCTGGGCAGACGGTGGGCACATGCCGGTGACCGCGGAGCATGGGCGCGGCCGGGAGATCACCCGCAGGAGGGGCCCGCGACTCGGGCGCCGAACTCGATTCGGTTGACCCTCAGCAGGCCCGAGGATAGGATGCCTGCGCGCCGCGGAGGTCCGCGTGGCGTTTTTTCGTGTCGATCGGGTCCCGCCTTCGGGCATGCGGCTCGAAGGGAACCCGTGAAGGAGTTGAGGAGCCTGTGTTGACCAGTCTTCCCTTGGCCGCCGCCTCCGGCGGCGGCGGCACCTCGTCCATTTTTTTTCTTGTGGCAATGGTGGGCGTGTTCTACCTGCTGATCATTCGGCCCCAGCAGACCCGGGCCCGCAAGCAGCGCGAGCTGATGGGCGGGCTGGGAGTCGGTGACGAGGTCGTCACGATCGGCGGGATGTTCGGCAAGATCCGCCGCATGCAGGACGATGCCTTCCAGCTCGAGATCGCGCCGGGCACCGTGGTTCGCATCGCGCGCGGCGCCGTGGCCCGTAAAGTCGTGGCGGAGGAGCCCGGGGACAGCGGCGGGAAGACCAAGGGCGAGGGATGAGTCTGCCGGCAGGGCGGGGGCCTGAGGCCGGTGGGAACCGGAACTTCGAAGGCCATCCCCTGTTGGAACAGGTCCAGCGCCACGAGGGTGTCTCGACCTACCTGACGCTGGCCGACCAGTTTCTGGGCGAGGAAGGCTACACCGAGCACGGTTTTCGCCATGCGAAGCTGGTGGCGCACATCGCGTTCAACGTTCTTCATCTGCTTGGCTTCGAAGACCACCTGGCCGAACTGGCGGCGGTGGCCGGCTATCTACACGACATCGGCAATGTCGTTTCCCGTGACGGTCACGCGCTCAGCTCCGCGATGGTGGCATTCCAGATCATGACGGAGTTGGGCTGGCCGGCCGAGGACATCGGCCAGGTGCTGGGCGCCATCGGCAACCACGAGGAGGAATCCGGACAAGCGATCAGTCCCGTCGCGGCGGCCGTGATCCTGGCGGACAAGTCCGACGTGCACGAGAGCCGGGTGCGCAAGGCCGAGCACTTGGAGTTCGACATCCACGACCGGGTCAACTTCGCGACCCAGCGTTCGTTCCTGCGGGTGGATGCCGAGGCGAAGACCCTGACCCTGGAGCTGGAGATCGATGTGTCGATCAGCCAGGTCATCGAGTATTTTGAGATCTTCCTGGACCGTATGATGATGTGTCGCCGGGCGGCGAAGGCTCTCGGCGCGCAGTTTCACCTCACCGTTAACGGCAATGCGCTCCTCTAAGAGGAGCCGGAGTAGAGGGGCCCCTGGGACGTGAAAGGTAACAGCCGGTTCGCGCTTGCCCTGCTGATCGTCTTCGCCATCGCGGCCGGGTTGTGGGTGACGGTCTTCGCCGCTCACCTCTCACCCCGGTTGGGTCTGGACCTCAAAGGCGGTGTGTCGGTCATCCTCACGCCGGTGCGCGCCTCCGGCACGGGCGCCATTCCCACAGAGGCCCTCGACAAGACGGTCGACATCATTCGCAGCCGTATCAACGCCTTCGGGGTGGCCGAGTCCGACATCTCCACGCAGGGCGGCAACATCCTCGTGCAGATTCCCGGCGTGAAGGACCGCCAGACGGCCCTCGAGTTGATCGGCAAGACGGCCCAACTCCGCTTCCGCCCAGTTCTCGCCGAGTACCTGCCCAAAGCGGAGGACTACAAGACGGTCGGACCCGACTGCTCGTCCAACCCGGCCACCGAGGTGGATCCCACCAAGGAAGTGGTGCTCTGCGTGAGGGCGCGAGGCGAGGCGGGCGCTGAGGACCTGCCGACCTCCCAGTGGACCAAGCTCAGGCTCGGCGCGGTGGCCCTGGACGGCACGGACGTCGCCACGGCCCGCGCCGTCACCGACACCACGACTGCGGGGCTGGGGGCCTGGGAGGCGAGCCTTTCGTTGAGCGGGGCCGGGGACAAGAAGTTCGCGGACATCACCAGCAAGCTGGCATGCAACCAGGGTGTGACTCGCCAGTTGGGCATCGAGCTGGACGGTGTCGTCGAGTCTCATCCGCAGATGGCCGAGGACGTCAAGTGCGGGGAGGGGATCTCCGGGGGCTCGGCTCGCATCACCGGCATGTCGGAGAAGGAGGCCAAGAACCTCGCCCTGGTGCTTCGCACCGGTGCGCTTCCGCTGACCCTCGAGCCCTCGCAGACCCAGACGGTCAGTCCCACCCTGGGCCGCCAGTCTCTCCGGGCGGGCCTGATCGCCGGCCTGATCGGGCTGGCTCTGGTTTTCCTGTATGTGTTGCTCTACTACCGCGGGCTGGGCCTGGTCATCTGGGCGCAGCTTGGGGTCTTCGCGGCGATCATGGTTGGTGTGGTCACGGTGCTCGGCGAGGTCATCGGCTTCTCACTGACCCTGGCAGGCATAGCCGGCATCATCGTGGCGATCGGCATCACCGCCGACTCTTCGGTGGTGTTCTTCGAACGGTTGAAAGAAGAGGTCAAGGGCGGGCGCACGCTGCGCTCGGGCGTCGACCGCGGCTACAAGCGGTCATTCCGCACGACCGTGGCCGCCGACACCGTGAGCTTCTCGGCCGCCGTGATCCTCTACCTGCTGGCCGTTGGACCCGTGCGCGGCTTCGCTTTCACGCTCGGGATCGCGACCTTGCTCGACCTCTTCCTCTCGTACTTCTTCACCCGTCCCCTGGTGAGCTTGCTTGTGCAGACCAAGCTCTTCACGGAAGGGGCATTCGTAGGGATCCGGAGAGCCGTCTAGAACTGGAGCGCGTGTCGTGTCGGTTTTCACCCGCCTTTATCACGGCGATACCAAGATCGATTTCATCGGGCGTCGCAAGCTGTGGTTCGCGATCTCCGGCGCGTTGATGTTGATCTCGATCGCATCCCTGGGAATCCGGGGGCTGAACCTGGGCATCGACTTCAATGGCGGAGCGTCCCTGCAGATCGACATCGCCAAGGGCACTCACGTCACGGTGAAGGATGTCCAGAATGCGTTGGGCGCCAAGGCCGAGGTCGTACAGATCGTCGGGGGTTCCCAGGTGCTGGTCCAGTCGCCATCTCTGACTCCGGCCGAGCAGACGGATCTGTCCAAGAAGTTGGGCGAGGTTACCGGCCACTCCAAGGACTGGGCCAACGCGGTCAGCGTCACTGATGTGGGGCCCAAGTGGGGAAAGCAGGTCTCCAGCAAGGCCCTCATCGCCCTGGTGGTGTTCCTGCTGGTCGTGATGCTCTACATCTCCGTCCGCTTCGAGTTCAAGATGGCCGCCTCCGCCATGGTCGAGATCTTCCACGACCTGCTGCTGACGGCGGGTGTGTACTCGCTGGTGGGATTCCAGGTCACGCCGGCGACGATCATCGCGGTGCTGACCATTCTCGGCTACTCCCTCTACGACACCGTGGTGGTGTTCGACAAGGTCAAGGAGAATGCCGACAAGTTGACCAGCGTCTCGCGTGTGACCTACTCCGACACGGTCAACCTTTCCATCAACCAGACGCTGATGCGCTCGATCAACACCTCCATGACCACGGTCATACCGGTGGGCGCGCTGTTGTTCGTGGGCTCGTTCCTGCTGGGCGCGGCCACGCTGAAGGACCTGGCGCTGGCCTTGCTGGTCGGCATCCTGTCGGGCACCTACTCCTCGATGCTGGTGGGCGCACCGGTCCTGGCGATGTGGAAGGAGCGGGAGCCTCGCTACGTGTCGCTGCGCGCGCGTCTGGCCGCCCGGGGCGAAACCGGCAACGGCGCCACGCGCAGGGCCGCTGCGGCGGCTTTGGGTGAGGTGGGGTCGGCCACGGCGGCGGCGAGCGTCGAGCCTGAGCCGGCGAGGGCTTCGGCGGGATCGGCGACGAGCGCACCCCGGCCTTCCGGTGGTCCGGGCGCCGGGAAGAAGAAGGGCGGCAAACCCGGAAAGGCCAAGCGGCGTCGCCGGTAGGCGAGCGTGACCGACCACGAGCCTCCCGCGGAGGAAGAGATGAACGTCGAAGAGCTCAGAGGGATGATCCGGGAGGTTCCCGATTTTCCCCAGCCCGGCGTGGCATTCAAGGACCTGACGCCGTTGTTCGCCCACGAGGTCAGCTTCTCGTCCCTGATCGACCTGATCGTGGTGCGCTTCGGGCGCGGCAACGTGGACAAGGTCGTGGGCATCGAGGCGCGAGGGTTCATCGTGGCTTCCCCGGTGGCCTACCACTTCGGTGCGGGCTTCATTCCCCTTCGCAAGGCGGGCAAGCTGCCCTGGAAAGTGGAAAGCGAGGAGTACGCCCTCGAGTACGGGACCGCGAGCCTGGAGGTGCACAAGGATGCCTTGGAGCCGGGCGAGCGCGTGCTCATCGTGGACGACGTGCTGGCAACCGGTGGCACGGCTGAGGCCGCCGCCAACCTCGTAGAGCGAGTGGGCGCGAAGGTGGCGGGACTGGCCTTCGTGGTCGAGTTGAGCAGCTTGGGGGGCGGGGAGAAGCTCTCCAAGTGGGACTACTTCTCATTGATCCGCTACTAACCCTTACCCACGCGGGGTGCCGCCGGCTCGCCTGCTATCCAAGGCGCGCAATGCTTGTGGGGTTTTCCCCTCCTGGCGCGGGAAGACTCTTTCCGGGGACCGCACCCACCGGGGTGAAAACCGCTCGCGCTTGACCCTTGCATGATCGCAGTCGGCGGGCCGGACCGCCGCGTCCTGGGCGGCCGGGTCGCGTTGCCGGTAGAGTGGAGGCGCGACTGCTGTTGGCCATTGGGGGTCGCGGGGTGAGCGGTCCGGTGGAGTCCATGGAATCTCCAATCTCGGCAGAGGCGACCCCTCCTCAAGAACCAGCCGCGCGAGCGGGGGTCGAGGAGGGTGTAGGGCTGTTCAAGACGGTCCTGGCCAAGTTGCGCCCCTTCGATTCCTCCCCGCCCCCGGCGCCTGAGGTCGAAAGCCTTCTGCAGGCCGTTCGCACGGCTCATCCCAAAGCGGACACGAGGGTCATCCGGCGCGCCTACGCCCTGTCCGAGGACGCTCACCACGGGCAGATGCGCATGTCGGGTGAGACCTTCCTCGCTCATCCCCTCGGGGTGGCCAAGATCGTGGCCGAGTTGGGCATGGATGAGGTCACGGTGGTGGCGGCGCTTCTGCACGACACCGTGGAGGACACCGGGATCTCCCTGTCCGAGGTCGATCGGGAATTCGGTCCCGAGGTGGGCAAGATCATCGACGGCCTGACCAAGTTGGACCGTCTGAAGTTCGCGACTCGCGAGGCCGCCCAGGCCGAGTCCATGCGCAAGATGGTCATTGCTATGGCCCGGGACATCCGCGTGCTGGTGATCAAACTCGCCGACCGGCTGGACAACATGCGCACCATCGGCTACCTGGACCGCACCAAGCAAGAGAGGAAGGCCCGCGAGACCCTCGAGATCTACGCGCCACTGGCTCACCGGCTGGGGATCAACCAGGTGAGGTGGGAACTGGAGGATCAGGCATTCGCGGTGCTCTATCCCAAGCGCTACGAGGAGATCGTGCGCATGGTGACCGAGCACCAGCCTGAACGAGAGGCCTGCTTGAGGCGGGCCATCGATGCCGTCACGGAGCGGCTGGCCGCGGTCAAGGTGCGTGCCGAGGTGACCGGGCGCCCCAAGCACTACTACTCCGTCTACGAGAAGATGGTCGCCCGAGGCAAGGACTTCAACGAGATGTTCGACCTCGTGGGCGTGCGGGTGGTGGTCGACACTGTTCGGGATTGCTACGCGGCGCTGGGCACCGTACACGCGCTGTGGAAGCCGTTTCCCGGCCGGTTCAAGGACTACATCGCGATGCCCAAGTTCAACATGTACCAGTCCCTGCACACCACGGTCGTCGGGCCCGAAGGCAAGCCGTTGGAAGTGCAGATCCGCACCCAGGCCATGCACCGCACGTCGGAGTTCGGGGTCGCCGCGCACTGGAAGTACAAGGAACGCGGGCAGGCCAAGGCAGGGGGGGAACAGGAACTGGCCTGGCTGCGCCAGATCCTGGACTGGCAGCGCGAGTCCTCCGATCCGTCGGACTTCATGGAGGGGCTGAAGGTCGACCTCTACCTGGATGAGGTCTTCGTGTTCACCCCGAAAGGAGAGGTGGTTCCCCTGCCCCAGGGGGCCACGCCGGTCGATTTCGCCTACGGGATCCACACCGAGGTCGGTCACCGCTGCGTCGGCGCGCGCGTCAACGACCGGCTGGTCCCACTGGACTATCACCTGCAGAGCGGGGACACGGTTTCCGTCCTCACCTCCAAGTCCGAGACGGCCGGCCCATCGCGAGACTGGCTGACGACGGTTCGCACACCGCGCGCTCGCAACAAGATCCGCCAGTGGTTCCAGCGGGAGCGGCGCGAGGATGCAATTGAGACCGGGCGCGAGTCGCTGGTGCGCTCGCTCAGAAAACAGAAGCACCCGCTCCAGCGGATCCTGGCCTCCGACGTGATCGAGCGAGTGTCGGCCGAGATGCGCTTTGCGAACCTGGAGGCCTTCTACGCCGCGATCGGCGAAGGGCACGTGAGCGCGGCGAGCGCGGCGAGCAAGATCGCCGAGACCTTCGCCGGCGCGGGGGAGAAACAGGAAGAGCCGGAGGAGATCCTGGAGCGCCCGGCGCGTCAACTGCGTCTGAGCCCGCACCTTCCTCCGGCCGCGCAGGGAATCGCGGTCCAGGGCGCGTCGGACGTGTTGGTCAAGCTGGCCAAGTGCTGCACTCCCGTGCCGGGCGACCCCATCCTCGGCTTTGTCACCCGTGGCCGCGGTGTGTCGGTGCACCGTACCGACTGCCCCAACGCCAAGGATCTTTCCGCCGAGGCCGACCGGTTGATCGAGGTGAGCTGGGACTCCAGCGTGGGAAGTCGTTTCGCGGTCTCGATCCAGGTGGAGGCGCTGGACCGTGGGAAGCTTCTGCGCGACATCACCACGGTGCTTTCCGACCACCACGTGAACATCCTCCAGGCCAACGTTTCCATCGGCCGGGACCGGGTCGCCACCTTGCGTTTCACCTTCGAGCTGGGGGACGTGGCGCATCTGGCGCACGTGCTGGCGGACGTCAAGAAGGTGGACGCGGTGTTCGACGCCTACCGGGTCGTGCCGAGCGCGGCTCGAAACCGCAAGTAGGATCCGCTCACCCCCGTGATTGCGCGGTCTGCCGACGACGCCCCTGGTGACGATCTCGCCGGGCATCGCGGCTCAGCGTGCCGGTCGGCAGTTGCGTTCCGGGGGTGAGTACTGCCGAGGCGGCTGCTACTTGACTGTGGCCTTGTTGACGTAGACGGTCTTGTCCGGCGCGCCGTCGCTGCCACCACCGTTGATGGGCAGCGCCTGGATCTTCTGGACCACGTCGAGCCCACTCGTCACCTCGCCGAAGATGGTGTAGCTCGGCGCGAGAGTCGAGTCCTTGGCGATCACGAAGAACTGGCTGCCGTTGGTGTCGGGTCCGGCGTTGGCCATGGCCAGCACGCCCGCCTTGTAGGTGCGGTCCTTGGGGACCTCATCCTCGAACTGGTAGCCGGGGCCCCCCGCTCCGGCCCCGGTCGGGTCGCCGCCCTGGATCACGAAGATGCCTTCTTGGGTGATGCGGTGGAAGGTGAGCCCGTCGTAGAAGCCCTGGCGCACCAGGAACAGGAAGCTGGAGACGGCCTGCGGGGCTTCCTTTGGAAGAAGGCGGACGGTGAAAGACCCGCAGGAGGTGTCGAAGGTGACGTCGTAGGTCTTGGAGGCGTCGACGCCGGCCGGCGGTGCGTAGGGGAATTGGGGCTTGGGCGAGATGGCCGGAGCCTTGGCGCCGCAAGCGACCAGCTTCGAGGCGGCCCCAGGTGTGACGAAAGAGGTCGGGGTCGGATCGACGGTCGGCTTTGGTGATGTCTTGGTGGCGGTGGGGCTGGGCGAGGAGGCGGTTGCGGACTCGTGCGAGCGGAGCTTGGGCAGTCCGACGAAGAACAGCAGCGCAGCCGCCGCGATGAGAACTATGCCGATCGCGCTCGAGCGCAGTTGGCGGCGGCGGACGGCCGCCTTGCGCTCGGCCTCGCGCTTGGCGCGCTGATGTTCGAGTTGGCGTTTGCGAGCGTTCGTCACGGTGAAACCTCCCCTGCCCAAGTGGGATTGCCGGGACGGACCCGGCCCGTCCGCGAGTGGCAAGTATACCGGCGGAGCCGGGGTGCTCTGCTACCCGGCGAGCCCGCGGTGGGAGGCGAGGCCTCACCAGCGACTGGGTTCTCCGCCATCCGGCCGGCCCATCCGCCCGCTCCAACCGTCCCCGGCAAAGCTGGTGCTGTCGTAAGATGGCCGACACGCCGATTCGAGCGGGTTCTTGGGAAGATGGGCGCTGATTCATGACTCTCCACCGCGATCGTGGGAATCGGCGACGTGGGTTCTTGGGAGGATGCGTGCTGATCGAAGGGTTTCCCGCCGGGATGTTCGAGACGAACTGTTACGTCCTGGCGGCAAATGAGGACGGTCCGTCGCTGATCGTGGATCCGGGCATCGACGCTGTGGCGGGGGTGGAGGAGATCTGCTCCCGGCGCCGGCTGCGCCCGGAGGCGATCCTGCTCACCCACGGCCACCTCGACCATGTCTGGTCGGTGCCGGCGCTGGCCGAGACCTACTCGATTCCCGTCTACATCCACCCCAAGGACCGGCCGATGCTCACCGATCCCGGCGCCGGCTTGTCGGGCGCGGAGTTCGGCTTCATGCGTGACTTGCGGCTGGAGGAACCCAAGGACGTTCGGGATCTGGAGGGCGGTCAGACCCTGGAACTCGCGGGGCTGAGCCTCGGCGTCGAGCACACCCCGGGCCACACCCCGGGGCACGTGATCTTCCTGCTGCCGGGGGTGTTGCTCACCGGCGACCTGATCTTCGCCGGAAGCGTTGGGCGCACCGACTTTCCCGGGGGTTCCACCGGGCAACTGCTGGCCTCGATCAACGCTTTCGTGCTCTCGATGCCGGACGACACCGCGATCCTGTCGGGTCATGGCCCGGAGACGACCGTGGGACGCGAGCGGATGGCCAACCCGTTTCTGCGGGGGGACGTGGACTTGGGTGACTGGGGGTCGAGCCGGTGAGCCCGGCGGTCAAGGCCCCTCGCGGGACGATCGATGCGTTGCCTCCTGAATCCACGGTGCGCCGCCGAGTCGAGGCCGCATTCCTCGGGATGGCCGCCCGCTATGGATACGAGCCGGTGGAGACTCCGATCTTCGAGCACACGGAACTCTTCGTGCGTTCGGTGGGCGAGTCCACCGACATTGTCCAGAAGGAGATGTACACCTTCGCCGACAAGGGCGAACGCTCGCTGACGCTGCGCCCCGAGGGCACCGCCTCGGTGGTGCGCGCCCTGATCGAGCACGGCGCGACGGCGGGGCCGCTGCCGGTGAAGGTCTTCTACTCGGGGCCGATGTTTCGCCACGAGCGTCCGCAGTCGGGCCGCCAGAGGCAGTTCCACCAGGTGGGCGTGGAAGCGCTGGGCTCCGACGACCCGGCGCTGGACGCCGAGGTCATCCTGCTGGGATGTGAGGCTTTCCGCGCGGCCGGGCTGAAGGGCACGACCCTGCTGCTGAACTCGATGGGCGATGCCGCGTGCCGGCCGATCTATCGAGAGGCCCTGGTGGAGTTCCTGGAGGGCGCCTCCGACGAGCTTTGCAAGGACTGCCGCTCGCGTATCGCGGCGAACCCCTTGCGGGTCTTTGACTGCAAGCAGCCGGGTTGTCATCGCGCGGTGGCCGGCGCACCGCTGCTGCGCGAGCACATGTGCGGTGACTGCCGGGAGCACTACGCCAAGGTGGGGGAGTACCTGGCGGAGATGGGAGAGCAGTGGGAGGAGGCGCCGCGATTGGTGCGGGGCCTTGACTACTACACGCGAACCACCTTCGAGTGGCAGAGCCCGGTCTTGGGCGCGCAGAACGCCGTGGGCGGCGGAGGCCGCTACGACGGGCTTTCGGCGGAGTTGGGAGGACCGGAGCTTCCCGGAATCGGCTGGGCCGTGGGAATTGATCGCACACTGCTCGCCCTGGAGCGTGAGGGGAGCCTTCCCGCTCCCGACCCGGCCGTGCGCCTGTACGTCGTGGCGGTATCCGCCGCGGCGCGCGAGGCGGCCTTCCGCCTGACGCAGCAAGTCCGTCGAGCCGGTGTCGCCACCGACATGGCCTTCGGGAAACGTTCATTGAAGGGCAACCTGCGCCACGCCGACCGGTTGGGCGCGGTCTTCGTGGCTCTCCTGGGGGACCGGGAGTTGGAGCGGGGAGTCGTCACCTTGCGTTCGATGGAAAGCGGGGCTCAGGAAGAGGTGCCTTTGGAGGCCGTGCCGGCTCGAGTGGTCGAGGACTAAAGTGTGGTGTGTCCGAATTCGCCGTACACACCGAGGGCGCGGGTGCGCCCGAAGCGCAAGGCGCGAGGAGGGCGCATACCTGTAGGTATGCAACCGACGAGCAACGCCGCGATTCGGGATGCAGACGCGACCGAATGTAGGGGAACTTCGGACACACCACACTAGGGGAATCGGGAAGCTGAAGGACGCCCAGGTGTCCGGGCTCGTGGAACAACCCGGTATCCGGGCCTGGAGAAACGACAGGAAGGGAGCCCGAGTGGAAGGGCCGACGGAGAAGCTGCTTCTGGGAGCGATGCGCTCGCATGCCTGCGGGCATCTTCGCGCCGGCGACGTGGGAACGCAGGTGCGCCTGGGAGGTTGGGTGCACCGACGCCGCGACCACGGCGGGGTGATCTTCCTCGACCTGCGCGACGCCTCGGGGCTGGTGCAGGTGGTCATCGATCCCGAACAGATCTCCAACGTCGGCGGCCTTCGCAGCGAGGCCTGCATCGCGGTGACCGGCACGGTGCGCCGGCGTCCGGAGGGAAACGAGAACCCGCGCATTCCGACGGGAGAGGTCGAGGTCGCGGCGTCGAAGCTCGAGGTGCTCTCGGAGTCCGATACCCCGCCGTTCCCGATCGAAACCCGCTCCGGAATCGACGAGGCCACGAGGCTTCGCTATCGATACCTGGACCTGCGCCGTCCCGAAGCCCTTGCGCTGCTTCGGCTTCGCCACAAGGCCAACACCACTATTCGGCGCGTGTTGGAGTCGCGCGGCTTCCTCGAGGTCGAAACCCCGATGCTCACTCGCTCGACCCCCGAGGGCGCGCGCGACTTCCTGGTGCCCTCGAGACTGCAGCCGGGCAGCTTCTACGCCCTGCCGCAGTCGCCTCAGCTCTTCAAGCAGATCCTCATGGTCTCCGGCGTGGAGCGCTACTACCAGATCGTGCGTTGCTTCCGTGACGAGGACCTCCGGTCCGATCGCCAGCCCGAGTTCACCCAACTCGACGTCGAGGTTTCCTTCGCGGTTGAAGAGGACATCTTCGCGTTGATGGAGGAACTCCTGGCCACCGTGTGGCGAGAGGCGCTCGACCTGGAGATCGTCACGCCGTTTCCGCGGATGCGCTATGCGGAGGTCATCGCCCGCTACGGCTCGGACAAGCCGGACCTGCGCTTCGGCATGGAGATCGGGGACCTTTCCGAGGTGCTGTCGGCGACGAGCTTCCCGCCGTTCGTCTCCACCCTTCTGTCCGGGGGCGCCATCCGGGCGATCTGCCTGCCCGAGGGCGCGTCGCTGTCACGCAAGGCCTTCGACGCTTGGGAGACCTGGGCCAAGACGCGAGGTCTGGGGGGCCTGGCCTGGGGGGCGGTGGAGACCGAAGGGATGCGCGGGCCTTTGGCCAAGGCTCTTTCGGAGGAGGAGAAGCGCGGGTTGACCCAGGTGACGGGCGCGGCGGCGGGGGATGCGGTGTTCGTGGCAGCCGGGCCCGAGAAGAAGGTGGCTGCGGCGCTGGGGGAACTGCGCGTGTCGCTGGCCAAGGAGCGCGGACTCATCCCCGACAACCGCTGGGAGTTCCTCTGGGTGGTCGAGCCTCCACTGTTCGAGTGGGACGACGAGGCCGGGCGATGGGACGCGGTGCACCACCCGTTCACCTCGCCGTCGGAGGCCTGCGAGGCGGGTTTCGACGCCGCCCCCGGAGCCGCGATCGCCCGTGCCTACGACGTCGTGCTCAACGGCGTGGAGTTGGGCGGCGGCAGCATCCGCATCCACCGCCGCGCCGTGCAGCGGCGGGCCTTCGATGTCCTGGGCATCGAGGAGGCCGAGGCCGAGGAGAAGTTCGGGTTCCTCCTGCGAGCCTTCGACTTCGGGCCCCCTCCCCACGGCGGGATCGCGCTGGGGCTGGACCGGTTGGTGATGCTGATGGGCGAGGCCTTCTCCTTGCGCGACGTCATCGCTTTCCCGAAGACCCAGTCCGGGGTGGACTTGATGACCCAGGCTCCCTCGCCGGTTTCAACGGCCCAGCTCACCGAGCTTCGTTTGCGCGCGCTACCCGCGCACCCGGACTCCGCCAAGAGCTGACTCCTGAAAGTGTTGGGAGACAAGCACTCTGGCCGGCAGCCGAAGGCAGGGCGGGGCGGGGGTGGTGCTCTGCGCATCCGGTGTGTTGGGGTTGCTTGTGGAGGTAGGCGGCGCGGTGTAGGGTGGCTGTGTCGGCAGGGCCCAAAGGTTGGTTCGCATTTACTTGGGCCAACACTCCCGCATAGGGAGCCCGGCTTCGTTGGTGGACGACCAGCCTTGAGAAAGGGGGTCGGAAACCAACGGGAGGGCACCCACCTGTTTTAGTGAGCAGGTTCAAGGGAGAGGCGAACCAGCCATTGTTGGCCCTGCCCTCCCTTTTCCGGAATCGCTCTGCCGTCCATCCCTTGCGCGCCTGCCCTGCTGGTGTGGCGCGACCGAATGTAGGGGAACTTCGGACGCACTACACTGGTCCCCATCGTGGACCTATTCTCTGAACGCTTCGAGGAACTCGCCGAGCGGGGCGCTCCCCTGGCCTCCCGCATGCGCCCGCGCACACTGGACGACATGGTCGGTCAGGAGGCGATCCTCGGACCGGGCACCGCGCTTCGCGGTCTGATCGAACGTGACGAGGTCACCTCGGTGATTCTCTGGGGACCTCCGGGCACGGGCAAGACCTCGCTGGCCCGCGTGATCGCGGGCAGGACGAAGGCTCGCTTCGAGCAACTGTCGGCGGTGACCGCCGGCGTCAAGGACGTGCGGGAAGTGATGGAGCGCGCGAGAGAGAACCTGGGGACCTCCGGGCGTCGAACGATCCTGTTCATCGACGAGATCCACCGTTTCAACAAGGCTCAGCAGGACGCGCTTTTGCCCGCAGTGGAGCGGCGGACGGTGGTGTTGATCGGGGCCACGACCGAGAACCCGTTCTTCGAGGTCAATGCGCCGCTGATGTCGCGGAGCCTGCTCTTTCGGTTGGAGCCCCTCTCCGAGGAGGCCATTGGGATAGTCGTCGACCGGGCGCTGGCCGACCGGGAGCGAGGGTTGGGGGCATTGGGGCTCTCACTCGAGCCCGAAGCCAGAGCGTTTGTCGTCTCGCACACCGGAGGTGATGCGCGCCTGGCCCTGAACGGCATGGAGATCGCGGCCCTTGGCGCCCGGGCGGAGAAGCGGGGATCGATCACCCTGGCCGATGCGGAAGAGGGCTTGCAGCGGCGCACCGTGCGCTACGACAAGGGTGGCCAGGAGCACTTCGATGTGGTCTCCGCGTTCATCAAGAGCCTGCGGGGTTCCGATCCCGACGCGAGTTTGCACTGGCTGGCGCGAATGCTCGCGGCGGGAGAGGACGCGCGGTTCATCGCGCGGCGCATGGTGATCTTCGCGAGCGAGGATGTGGGCCTGGCCGATCCGCGTGCCCTGGTGGTGGCCGTCTCCGCGGCTCAGGCCCTGGAGTTCGTGGGATTGCCCGAGGCGCGACTGAACCTTGCCCAGGCGGCGATCTACCTGGCCACCGCGCCGAAATCAAACTCGGTCATCGCGGGGATCGATTCGGCGCGAAACGACCTGGAGTCGGGGCGGGTGGGGGATGTGCCCACGCACCTTCGCGACTCGAGCTTTCCGGCGGCCAAGCGATTGGGCCACGGAGTGGGGTATAAGTATCCTCACAGCTTCCCCGGTCATCATGTGGAGCAGGCCTATCTGCCGGAAGGCTGGACGGGCCGGCGCTACTACGTTCCATCCGATCAAGGTGAGGAAGCGCGCTGGGCGGCGGAGTGGCGTCGCCGAAGTGGCCAGAGCGAAGGCAAGCGTTCGCAGGGCGAAGGGCCCGGCGCGGTGACGGGGCAGGATGGTGGCAGGCAGGCCTCGGGAGGAAGCGGCAAGCCTGCCCGAAGAGAAGAAGACCCGAAGGGAAATGGGAAGGGGGACCGGTGAAGGACGTTGCGATCCTCATCGTGGCGGGGGCGTGGGCGCTCCTGGTCGTGTTCTTGGCGGTCGTCCTGATCCAATTGGCCCGCCTGCTCGGTTCCGTCAAGCAGATGGTGGACGGGGTGAGTTCCGAGACCGTGCCGCTCATCGGCAACCTGGGGATGACGGTTTCGACGGTGAACGCCGAGTTGGAGCGGGCCGACGCGATCGTGTCCAGCGTCCAGAACGTGGCCCAAAACGCCTCGGATTTGAGCAGTGTGTTCCGCGCGACCGTGGCCGGCCCGCTGGTCAAGATGGCGGCCTTCGGCTACGGGTTGAGGCGCGGGGCGAAGAAAGTGGCCGGCAGGGCCGGTCGCAAGGGCAAGCAGGGCAAGTGAGGACGGCCGGCCGGCCGTCGATCGGGCAGGGGTGGCGGTGAAGCGACTCTTCTATACCTTCCTGGGTTTGGGATGCGGTCTCGCGGCCGGGGTCGCACTGGTTCGCTGGGCGGGGCGCACGAAGGAGAAGCTGGCGCCCACGTCCGTGGCCGGGCGGCTCTCCGGAGCGGCCGCCGCTTTGGGCGATCGGGTCAAAGAGGGTCTGACCGAGTACCGGGAGGCGATGCGCGAGCGCGAGGAAGAGCTGAACGCGCAGTTCCTGCCCGACGCCGACGAGATTCCCCGACACTAGGGAACCCAGGGATCATGCAAAGCGCGGAAATCCGCTCCACGTTCACCGACTTCTTCGAGGCCCGCGGGCACAAGCGCTGGCCTTCGTCCAGTCTCATCCCCAACGATCCGACCCTGCTGCTGACCACCGCCGGCATGGTTCAGTTCAAGCCCTACTTCCTCGGCGAGGCCGTTGCCGAGATCCCGCGCGCGACCACCGTGCAGAAATGCGCGCGCACCACCGACATCGAGAAGGTCGGCTTCACCGCCCGGCACCTGACCTTCTTCGAGATGCTGGGCAACTTCAGCTTCGGTGACTACTTCAAGCCCGAGGTCTGCCCGTGGGCGTGGGAGCTTCTGACCAAGCACTATGGCCTGCCCGTGGACAAGCTCTGGGTGACCGTCTTCGACGACGACGACGAGGCTTTCGAGATCTGGACGCGGCAGGTGGGCGTTGCGCCCGATCGCGTGCAACGCCGCGGCGCTGAGGACAACTTCTGGTCCATGGGCGTGGCCGGTCCGTGCGGGCCCTGCTCTGAACTCTACTTCGACCGGGGCGAGGCCTATGGGGCGGGCGGGGGCCCGGCCGTGGGAAGCGAGGACCGCTACCTCGAGGTCTGGAACCTCGTGTTCATGCAGAGCCTTCGCGACGATGCCGGCAACATCCTGGGCGAGCTTCCGCGCAAGAACATCGACACCGGGATGGGTATGGAGCGAATGGCGGTCGTGCTCCAGGACGTGCCCACCGTCTACGAGACCGACGTCATGGCGCCGATCGTGTCATGCGTATCCCAGGTGACCGGCCGCGGATACGGCGAGGACCCCAGGACCGACGTCTCGCTTCGCATCGTCACCGACCACGCGCGCTCGGCGAGCTTCCTCATCGCCGATGGGGTCTTCCCCTCAAACGAAGAACGGGGTTACGTGCTGCGGCGCCTGTTGCGGCGCGCCGTTCGCCACCTGCGTCTGCTCGGCGTGGAGCATGCCGTGCTGCCCCAGGTGGTGGGCACCGTGGTGGACACCCTGGGTGAGGCCTGGCCCGAGCTGGTCAAGGGACGCAAGCTGATCGAGGCCGTGGCCGGCAACGAGGAGGAGCAGTTCTCTCACACTCTGCGCCAGGGCACGGTGTTGCTGGAGGGCGCCATCGAGCGCACGAAGCAGGCCGGAAGCCGGGTGCTCTCCGGCGAGGACGCCTTCCGCCTGCACGACACCTACGGTTTCCCACTGGATCTCACGGTCGAGGCCGCCGCGGAGCAGGGCTTCGAGGTGGATCGCGACGCGTTCGCGGTGCTGATGCAGGAGCAGCGCACCCGCGCCAAGGAGGCCGGTCGCGAGACCAGGGAGACGGCGGGAGCCGTCGAGGCCTTCCGCGAGGTGGTTGCGACCCACGGTCCCACGGACTTCCTCGGCTACCAGGTCACCGAGGCCGAGGGTCGCATCCTGGCCCTGGTCGTTGCGGGGGAGCCGGTCTCGGCCGCCGGGGAAGGCGCTGAGGTCGAGATCGCGCTGGACCGCACGCCCTTCTACGCCGAGTCGGGCGGTCAGGTGGGAGACACCGGGATCATCGAGACCGCTTCCGGCGCGCGCCTCGATGTAGTAGATGTTCAGCACGGCATCGAGGGTCTGAGCGTCCACCGGGCGCGGATCCTCGGCGGGGAGGTGCGCTTTGGGGAGGATGTCACCTGCGTCGTAAACGCGCGGCGCCGGGCGGCGATCGCGCGAAGCCACACCGCCACTCACGTGCTGCACTGGTCGCTTCGCCACCACCTGGGTGAGCACGCCGTCCAGGCCGGGTCCCTGGTCGAGCCGGGCAGGCTGCGCTTTGACTTCTCCCACATCGGAGCGGTCTCCAAGGATCAACTGGCCCAGATCGAGGCGGCGGTGAACGAGCGGGTTTCCGAGGACCCGTCCGTGCACGCCTATGAGACTTCCCGCTCCTACGCCGCCTCCATCGGGGCCATGGCGCTGTTCGGTGAGAAGTACGGAGAGATCGTGCGGGTGGTGGAGGTCGGGGACTTCTCGGTGGAGCTCTGCGGCGGAACGCACGTCTCCCATATCGCGCAGATCGGGGTGGTGAAGGTTCTGGGCGAGTCCTCGATCGGCTCGAACCTTCGGCGCATCGAGGCCCTGACCGGGCTGGATGCCTTGTCCTACCTCAACCATGAGCAGGCCGTCCTCCACGAGATGACGGCGCTGCTCAAGGCCCCCCCCGACCAGGCAGTCGAGCGGCTCTCGCGCAGCCTGGCGGCGCTGAAGGCCGCCGAGCAGGAACTGGGTAGGCTCCGCACCGCCCAGCTTGCCGTTCGCGCCAAGGAGCTTGCCGCCTCGGGCTCCGAGGAGGCCGGAGGGCGCGTGGTGGTTGCCGAGGCGACGGGGCTGGGCATGGACGAGCTTCGCAAGCTTGCTCTGGAGGTTCGCGCGACGCTGGATGGGCTGGGCGGGGGCGTGGTGGTGCTCGGTTCGGCCGACGGCTCGCGCGCCAACCTCGTTGCGGTGGTGGGCCGGGCGCAGCGGGAGCGCGGCGCTTCGGCTCGACGGATTCTCACCGAGGCCGCCAAGGTCGTCGGCGGGGGCGCCGGTGGCAAGGACGAATTGGCCATGGCCGGTGGATCGCGGGCTGAGGGACTGGCCGATGCGCTTGGGCTGGCCTCGATCCAGGCGCGATCGGAACTGGCCGCCGCGACGCAGGGCGGTCGGTAGGTGATCGCGGCCCCGCAAGCCATGCTCGGCGCACCGGAACGGGTGCTCGCGACATAGGACGCTCGATGGGCCGGATAATGGCTCTGGACTTGGGTTCCCGCCGGATCGGCGTGGCGCTGTCCGACCCGCTGGGAATCATCGGTCAGCCGTTCGGGATGATCGAGCGAAGCGACGTGTCTACCGAGGGGGCCGCATTGCGCCTCATCGTCGCCGAGCAGGAGGTGGAGGAGGTCGTGGTGGGACTTCCCTTCACTCTTGCCGGGGCCGAGGGCCCGGCGGCGCGCGCGGTCAGGGAATGGCTCGGGGCCATCGAGGGTGAGCTGGCTATTCCCATCCACACCTGGGATGAGCGGCTGACCACGGCCGCGGCCCAGCGGGTGCTGGTTTCGGGCGGTGTGCGGCGCGCCCGGCGCAAGCGCGTGGTGGACCAGATGGCCGCGGCGCTGATACTTCAGTCCTATCTGGACGCGAGGCGAAGATGAGCCTACGGCGCAGGCTCGCGGCGCTGGGTCTGGTGGCGGCGCTGGGCCTTGGCGGCGCGGGCGGATGCGCGGCCTGGGCCCTCAGCGGCGAGGGCCCCTCACATGCGGTGACCGTCGTGGTCCCCAGAGGCGCAACGGCCCGGGATGTGGCCGACCTGCTGGCCCGGCAGGGGGTGGTGCGCAGCAGCCTGGCTTTCCAGATGTACGCCCGGCTGCACAGTCTGGCCGGTTCGCTCCAGGCGGGGGAGTACGAGATGCGCACCGGCATGGGAGTGTTGGCGGCGCTGAAGACCGTTCGGAATGGACCGGTCCTGCTCTTCGAGGAGGTCACGATCCCGGAGGGCTTCACCCTGGCCCAGATCGCGGCTCGCGTGGGCAAACGTACCCACATCTCCGAGGCGGATTTCCGCCGGGCGACTGCCGAGGTGCTGTCCGCCGAGGCGCCGGCCATTGTGCCGGCCGGGGTCAAGACGCTGGAGGGGTTGCTCTTTCCGAAGACCTACCGGGTTCTGGTCGATGAGAGCGCCCATGATCTGGTCCTGGCGATGAGCCGGCAGTTCGAGGCCGAGACCCAGGGCCTGGACTGGGCGGCGGCCGAGCAGTTGGAGGTGAGCCGCTACCAGGCCGTTGTGGTGGCCAGCCTGGTGGAGCGGGAGGCGAGGGTCCCCGAGGACCGGGGGAAGATCGCCCGGGTGATCTACAACCGGCTGAGCAAGGGCATGCCCCTTCAGATCGACGCCACGATCCAGTACCTGCTGCCCAGCCCCAAGCCTCGGCTCCTGAACTCGGACTTGGAGATAGCTTCTCCCTACAACACCTACCTGCACACCGGGCTTCCTCCCACCCCGATCGCATCGCCGGGTCTGGCTTCCCTCTCCGCTTCGCTCGCTCCCGAGGCCGGGGACTGGCTCTACTATGTGGTCTCCGATTCAACCGGGCGCCACGCGTTCACCAACTCCTATCAGGAGTTCCTGCGGTTGAAGGCACGCTATGAGCGCAGTTCGTGGTGAGCGTCTCGCTCTGGGGGACCTCGGGGGCTCGCATTGCCGCCCGGGGGCGGGCCACAGCAGGTAGAGTCCCCGGTGAGCCTTTGGCGGGCGAAGAACTCGGGGCGTGAGTCGCCGGGTGAGGGAGTACTGGGAACGGAGTCGAAGATGAGTGGCACGGAGCGGCTCTCGGCGCGCACGCGCGTGGTTGCGGTGCTGGGTTGGCCCGTGGAGCACAGTCTTTCTCCGGCGATCCACAACGCGGCGCTGGAAGCGCTCGGGCTTGACTGGGTGTACGTGGCGTTCCCGGTCCGGCCGGCAGACCTGGGCCAGGCGATGCGCGGACTCGAGGCGCTGGGCTCGGGTGGGGCCAACCTGACCATGCCATTGAAGGAACTGGCGCCGGCGCACTGCGGCGCCCTGGCGCCGGAAGCCGAGATGCTCGGCGCGGTCAACACCCTCGTGCCCGATGGCCGGGGCCGCTTCGTGGGCCACAACACCGACGCTCCGGGCTTCAGGCGGTTCCTGGAAGGGGCGGGGTTCGACGCGGCCGGGCGCACGGTGGCGATCCTGGGCTCGGGCGGCGCTGCCCGCGCATGCGCCCTGGCTCTGGGCCGCATGGGCGCGGGCCGGGTGCTGGTGGTTGCCCGGTCGCCGGATAGGGCCGAGCCGGTTGTGGGCCTGGCCCGGGAATGCGGCGCTACAGAGGCCGGCTTCCTTCGCTGGAACGCCGACCTGTCGGAGGTCTCGGGATCGGATCTCGTCGTGAACGCGACCCCCTTGGGGATGCGCGGCGAGCGGTTGCCGGAGGACGCCTGCCGGCTGGGCTCCGGGCAGATGGCCGTCGACCTCATCTACTCACCCGCCCAGACGCCGTTTCTTGCTGAGGCGCGCTCACATGGGGCCGTCACCCACAACGGCTTGGGGTTGCTGCTGGCACAGGCTGGCCTGTCGTTGGAGCTGTGGACCGGCTCGACCCCGTCTCTCGAGGTGATGAGCGCAGCCGCCCTGCGAGCGCTCGCGGCTCAAGCTCATGAGCGTGAGGGCCGAATCCCATAGACGACGAAGCGGCCGCCGATCGCCGGCGGTCGGGGGTTGGCGTACGCGCGGCATTTGGGGGTGCAGACGGGCTTCGGAGCGGCCGGTGAGTGAGATAGGCGGCACCAGCCCGACGGATCTGGGAACATGAGGAAGGCATGACGAGCAGGAAGACTCAGCGCCTGGCGGACGTCCTCCTCGAGGAGGGCTGTCTCAGCGAGGACAAGCTCGAGCATGCGTTTGCGGAGCAGGAGCGGCTGGGCAAGTCGCTGGGTCGCGTCCTGATCGATCTGAACTACGTCAGCGAGTCCGACCTGGTGGCCGCCCTGGCCAAACAGACGGGCCTGTCGTTCGTCGAACTTGGCGAGTTCCAGATCGACGCCAACGCCGCCTCCCTCGTCAGTGAAGCGCTGGCTCGCCGCTACCTGGCTCTTCCCATCGCCACCGACGACGGGCGGTTGGTCGTGGCGATGAGTGACCCGACCAACGTGGTTGCGCTGGACGACATCCGCACGGTCACGGGGATGGACCTCAAAGTCGTGGTTGCCACCCGATCGGACGTGCTCGAGGCCATCGAGCGCTTCAAGCGGATGGACACCTCGGCGGGGGACATCGCGGCCGCCAAGGCGACCGACGAATCCGAGGATCTCGATAGCATCGTCAAGTTGCGGGAGGTCGTCGAGGAAGCCCCGATCGTCAGGCTGGTCAACCTGCTGATCTCCCAGGCCGTGACCGAGCGCGCCTCGGACATCCACATCGAGCCTCAAGAGCACGACCTGCGCGTGCGCTACCGCATCGACGGCGTTCTCCATGAGGTGATGCGCCCCTCCAAGCGCATCCAGGCCGGCATGATCTCTCGGCTGAAGATCATGGCCGATATCAACATCGCCGAGCGGCGCATCCCGCAAGACGGGCGCATCAGCCTGGTGGTGGGCGGCAAGGGCATCGACCTCCGCGTGGCCACCCTGCCCACGGCGTTCGGCGAGAAGGTCGTGCTGCGAATCCTGGACAAGTCCTCGGTGCTGCTCAAACTCCAGGATCTCGGTTTCTCGATGGAGGCCTTCGCCCGCTACGAGGTTTCCTTCAAGAAGCCCTACGGAATGATCCTGGTCACCGGGCCCACCGGCTCGGGCAAGTCGACCACGCTGTATGCGACCCTGAACATCCTCAACTCCCCGGACCGCAACATCATCTCGGTGGAGGATCCCATCGAGTACCGGCTGCCGGGGATCAACCAGGTGCAGACCAACACGAAGGCGGGCCTGACGTTTGCCTCGGCCCTGCGCTCGATCCTGCGATCGGACCCGGACGTGGTGCTGATCGGCGAGATCCGAGACCAGGAAACGGCGATGATCGCCATCGAGGCATCCCTGACCGGGCACCTGGTGCTGTCGACGTTGCACACCAACGACGCTCCCTCGGCGATTACGCGCCTCATCGAGATGGGCATCGAGCCGTTCCTGGTCACCTCCGCGCTGGACTGTGTGCTGGCCCAACGGCTGGCCCGGCGCCTGTGTGAGAAGTGCAAGGAGGTGTACGAGCCGACCCCCGACAGCCTCATCGAGGCGCGGTTTCCCTGGAAGCAGGACGAGCCGGTGCCGACGCTGTACCGGGCAGGTGGCTGCGCATACTGTGGACGCACGGGCTACCGCGGGCGGATGGGTCTGCACGAGATCATGCGCATGAGTGAGGGCATCGAGCGACTGACCGTGGAACGACGCTCAGCGGATGAGATTGCCAGGATGGCTCGTGAGCAGGGAATGACGACGCTGAGGGAGGATGGGCTCGGCAAGGTGGCCCGGGGGTCGACCTCCCTGGAGGAGATCTTGCGCGTCGTCATCTAGTGAGAAGGCTCAAGGCCTTGAGGCCGGGGTCCGAATAGGCACTTTGACGTCCTCGGCGGAGTATTGTCGGGTGCGTGGGGAGGTGGACGTGAAGAAGCGGGAACCGTGGATCGTGGGCGAGGTGTTCCGGCCGGAGGGCCCGGCGCCCGAGGCTGCGCCGCCTGAGCCTGTTGCCGACGAACCGCAGGCTCCGGTTGAGCCTGAAGCTCCGGCCGAGCCTGAAGCGCTCCCTGAACCGCAGGCTCCGGCTGAGCCCGAAGCGGGCGAGGAGCCGGCGGCTGAGGTCGCGGAAGGGGAGGAGAGCGTGCTGTTGCCCGAAGTCGAGGTTGGGGTGCAAGCGCAGGCTGAGGACGCGGAGCCCGGTGAGGTGTCCGGTGAACCGGATCCCGTGAGCATGATCTCGCTGGACGAGCCGGACTCAGGAGTGTCCGAGGTGTTCGTGGTATCCGATGCGGCGCCGGAGGTAGTGGAGGAGATAGTGATGCCCGCGCGTATCGACGTGCCGTTTGGCCCCGTGGAGTCCGCCGCCGCGGTGGAGATGGCCTCTCCCCCGAGTCCCCCGGCTCGGCCCGAGGCCGTTCCCGGCCAGACTCGCTCGGCCTGGATGAAGCGCAGTGACCATGAGACCGCACGGGCGACCTATCTTGCCGAGTTGCTCGAGGAGATGGTCGAGATGGGCGCGTCGGACCTGCACTTCACCGCCGGATCGCCCCCGGTGGTGCGAGTGCACGGAGACCTCATCCGGCTGGATCCCCATCCACCGCTGGACCCGGGAGAGCTGCGCAAGGTGGTCTACTCGATCCTCTCCCAGAAGCAGCGAGAGGTCCTTGAGAACGAGTTGGAGCTTGACTGCGCCTACAGCCTGCCGGGCGTGTCGCGCTTCCGAGTCAACGTCTACTTCCAGCGCGATTCCATCGGGGCGGCGTTCCGGGCGATCCCCATGGAGATCAAGTCTCCCGAGGCGCTCGGGTTGCCGCCGATCCTTCGAAGCTTCGCGCACATGCAGCGCGGCTTCGTGCTCGTCACCGGGCCGACCGGCTCGGGCAAGTCCACCACGCTTGCCTCGGTGATCGACGTGGTCAACCACGAGCGTGCGGTGCACATCATGACGATCGAGGACCCCATCGAGTTCATGCACGCGCACGACAGGGCGATGGTGAACCAGCGGGAACTCGGGGCCGATACCAAGACCTTTGCCAACGCCCTGAAGCACGTGCTGCGCCAGGACCCCGACGTGATCCTGGTCGGGGAAATGCGCGACCTGGAGACGATCTCCGTGGCCCTGACCGCCGCCGAGACCGGCCACCTGGTGTTCGCGACCCTGCACACCCAGGACGCCCCGCAGTCTATCGACCGAGTCATCGACGTCTTCCCGCCGCATCAACAGCAGCAGGTGCGGGTGCAGTTGGCGGCCTCGCTGCAGGGCATCGTTTCCCAGCAGTTGCTGCCGGCCACCGACGTCCTCTCACGCGTGGTGGCGGTCGAGGTGCTGGTGGCCACCCCGGCAGTGCGCAACCTGATCCGCGAGGGCAAGACCCACCAGATCTACTCCTCCATCCAGGCGGGGGCCCAGTACGGGATGCAGACCATGGACCAGCACCTGGCGACGCTGGTTCGCGCGGGCAAGGTCACCCGAGAGATAGCTTTCGAGCGCTGTCACCACATGGAGGATCTGAGCCGGCTCCTCGGTGGGGCGACCGCCCCAGGGCGAAGGGGAGGCTAGGTCATGGCGGAGACATTCGCCTACAAGGTGCGTGACCGGCAGGGCAAGCTGGTCTCGGGCACGGTAGAGGCGGACTCCCAGTCCGCGGTTGCCCTGCGTCTTCGCGAGCTGGGATATGCGCCGCTGACGATCGAGGCGGTCAAGGCCGGCGCGGCCAAGAGGGAACTGCACCTTCCGGGCCGCAACCGGATTAAGCTCAAGGACGTGGCGGTCTTCTCGCGTCAGTTCGCCACGATGATCAACTCGGGCCTGTCGTTGCTGAGGGCCCTTTCGATCCTGGGGGACCAGACCGAGAACCCCAAACTGGCGGAGATCGTGCGCCTGGTGCGCACCGACGTGGAGAAGGGAACCAGCCTCTCGGAGGCGATGCGCAAGCACCCCAAGGCCTTCAGCAACCTCTACGTGGCGATGGTCAAGGCGGGGGAAATCGGCGGTTTCCTCGACCAGGTCTTGGTGCGTCTGGCCGACACCATCGAGAAGGAAGTGGAACTTCGGGGCAAGATCAAGTCGGCGATGACCTACCCGGTCGCCGTGTTCGGCATGGTGATCATGATCCTGTCGGCGATGCTGCTCTTCGTCGTGCCGATGTTCCAGAGCCTCTACTCGACCCTGGGCGGCACGTTGCCGCTGCCCACGCGGGTGCTCGTCGGGATGAGCGACATCTTCAAGAAGTTCTGGTGGCTGGTCCTCGGCGGTGCCATCGGGACCGGTTTCGCGCTTCGCCGGTGGAAGGCTACACCCAAAGGCCGGTACGCCCTGGACGTCATGAAGCTCAAGATGCCGGTCTTCGGCTCGCTGTTCCAGAAGACCGCGCTGTCGCGGTTCTCGCGCACCCTCTCCACGCTGCTGAAGTCCGGCGTCCCGATCCTGCAGGGCCTGGACATCGTGGCCGATACGGTGGGCAACGGTGTGGTGGCCAAGGCGGTCAAGGACGTCCAGGAGGCGGTGCGCCACGGCGAGAGTCTGTCCAAGCCGCTCGAGGCGCACCCGGTGTTCCCGCCGATGGTCGTGCAGATGATGGCGGTGGGAGAGGAGACGGGGGCCCTGGACACGATGCTGTCCAAGATCGCCGACTTCTACGACGCTGAGGTCTCGGCGGCCGTTGATAGCCTCACGTCGTTGATCGAGCCGTTGCTCATCGCGGTCATGGGCGGCGCGGTGGGAGGGATGGTCGTTTCCCTGTACCTGCCGATGTTCAACATCATCAAGCTGATTCAGTGACCCCAAGCGCTTCCGGGCTCTCGGCGGCCCAGCCCGTGGCTACGGGTCTTCGGTGGGTGGCTTTCGCCTACGCGCTCTTCGTGCTGCCTTCCGATTGGGGTGGGCGCGGCGGCTGGACACTGACCTGTGCGGCAATCCTGGCTGCTCTGGCTGGCCTCGTGTCGCTGATCCCAGCGTGGCGCTCGCGGGCAGGCCGGTTCGCGGTGCTGCTCTGGGGGGCGGCAGCGCTGGCTGCCAGCCTTGCGCTCATCCCGGGAAGGGGAGAGGAGGCCCTGCTTTCGTGGAGGGTGTTCGCGGCGCTTCCCGGTCTGGGGGTCGCCGCGCTCGTGGAGGCTGGGCGAGGCAGGGCGCGGCTGTTAGCCGCGGTCGCGGGCCTCGCGATCGTCTGGGAGGCCGCTTGGGCCTGGTACACCTGGTGGGGTGGGGGAGGTGGCGGCGGAGGCGGGTTCATGACCGGTCACTTCTACTGGCGCAACCAGTTTGGGATCTTCGTTGCGGTGGGCGTGGTGCTCTGGACAGCATGGGCGGTTTCCCAGCCGGGTCGCGGCCGGGTGCTTGCCGGTGTGACCGCGGGCGCACTACTCGCGGCGACCTACCTGTCCGGGTCGAGGGCCAGCCTGGCTCTGGCGGTGGTTGGCGGAGTGGCTGCCGCGGTGGCCATCGGGCGCGGGTGGGCGCGCAAACTGCTGGTCGTCGCGCTGGTGGGCCTGCTCGGACTGGGGGCGCTCGCACTGGCCAAGAAGTCGACGCCCTCCGACCGTCCGCAGGGTCTGGCGGTGCGCGGCAACGACGCCGGCTCCAGTGCTTTCGGCCGGTTGGACTGGTGGCGCGCGGCAGGAGAGGTGTTCGCCGATCACCCCGTCTTGGGAGTCGGACTGGGCCTCTACGGCAAGGCAGCCGCGCCCTACCAGCACGGGCCGATCAAGAGCCGGTATGCCCACAACGAGTATCTGCAGGCCGCGGCCGAAGGGGGGACCCCTCTGGCTTTGGCTGCTGTGGGAGTGCTGGCTGCCGGCGCGCTCGTTGCGTGGCGCCTGGTACGGAAGGGGTTCCCGGGAATGGAGTCGGGGCTTGTGGTGGGCGCCGGAGTGCTGCTCGCGCACGCCGGCTTCGACTTCGACTGGCACTACCCGGCACTGCCCGCGCTGCTGGCGGTGCTGCTGGGATCGCCGGCGGGGGCACTGTGGGCGAGCGCCAGACCGACAGACCCGGCGTGGGAAACGGCCCGAGATGCCTAGTCACTTCGGGTGAAATTGGGCTAAAGGTATTGCGCTCTGGGACCGATAGTCGGATTCAGGAAGTCATGTACCTGCGCTGCCCGAAGGAGGAAACTGGGCGATGGCGCGTCTGGCGGGTTGTCGGGCCACTCGGTCCGGCTCCCGCAAGAAACGTGTCGCAGGTGTACGTGTTGACTCTGATCGGGAAAGGAGGTGAACAAACATTATGATCAAACTTCGTGAAAGCATGACCAAGAAGGAAGAGGGATTCACCCTCATCGAACTGATGGTGGTCGTACTCATCATCGCCATCCTTATCGCGATCGCCATCCCGACCTTCCTGGGGGCCCGAAAGCGCGCGCAGGACCGTGCAGCTCAGTCCGATCTCCGCAACGGCCTGACGGCGGAGAAGGTGTACTACACGGACAACGAGGTGTTCACGGAGGACACCGCGTCGATGCAGGGCATTGAGCCTTCCCTGACGTGGCTGAACAGCGGGACTCCAGACGCTCGGCGTGAGGTTTTGATGGAGGTGTCGGACGTGGTCCTCGGCGACAGCGCTGTTGTGTGTCTCACCGCGCACAGCATGTCGGGCACGAACTTCTCGATCAAGGACACGTCTATCGGCACTGGCGCGGGTACCCTGTACTTCAAGGTTCCCAGCTGTGCCGGCACTGGCGCCGACAAGTGGTAGTACCGGTTTCGCTCTGAACGGCGGGCCCGTAAGGGCCCGCCGTTTTCTTGGTGGTGCGCCTGGCATGAACAGTCGCGAGGAGGTGAGAGTCGTCTGGGCGCCGAGATATCCGGATGCGGGCCCGCATGTCCGGTGGGGTGAGATAGGGCGGGTCAACCCCGCCCTGTGCTCGATGGGTGTGGGCAAGTGAGGCGCCGGCAAGAGAGGCTGGGGACCGGGGGGTGCCAACCCCCCAAAGGGGCGGTGGCGGTGAGGGCGCAGGGCGCCTGCTGTTCGACCGCTGCTTGTGAGCGCCGGCAGGGTGTCTGGGCGCGGGCCTAACGTAGATCGGCTAATGGTCCGATAATGGGGTTCATGCGAAACCTCGGCTCTCACACCAAGCGGCACGAGGGCTTCACCCTCATCGAACTGATGGTGGTCGTACTCATCATCGCCATCCTTATCGCGATCGCCATCCCGACCTACCTGGGGGCTCGCCGGCAGGCAGCCGACCGTGCTACCCAAGCCAACGTGCGCAATGCGTTCACGGCGAGTCGGATCTACTACGGCGAGTGGTCCGCATACACTGAGGACTCGGCGGAGATGTCGAAGGTGGAGCCGTCTCTGGCCTGGACGACAACTGCTCTGGATGGCAGCTCATCAGCGCGGGCCATCTACCTGAAGGTGTTCAACATCCCAAGCACGGCTCAGACTGTGGTGCTGGTGGGCAGAACCTCGATGGGGCGCTGCTTCTACATTAAGGACACCATGGCGGGCAGCTTGACTGGCACCTACTATGACCGCACCGTGCCCGCGGGCGCTTCGTGCGCCGTGCCGGATCCGTCCGACCCGGCTTGGGGCGACTCCTGGTCTCGATCCTAGTAGTGCCGCTGCCAAGCTCCTGGTTTCCCATGGACGGTTCCCCTCTACGCGATTGTCGGGCGTCTTGTCGGGTGTGTAGGGAAACCGGGTGTGGTTCGGCCCCGTGGGGCGGTCGCCGGACGCCAGGAGGTTGGGGGGTTCCTAGGTGGTCCCACCCTTGTGGCGCGTTCGCACACGGCGCATCCATCCCAACGGCATGTCGGGCTGAGGGTGCCAGGCGGCAGACAGCTGGTTCTTCATCTCGATGACCTGCCTGCGTAGCGCGGCGGTCTCCCTGGTCTGCGACCAAAGCTTCCTCTCGTAGTTCGCAACCATGCGATGGGCCGGGTCGGACGATCTCCGGAAGCGCATTGCTTGCGGAGCTATGAACTCCGTGTCGAAGTCGAGGTCCCGAAAGAACCCGTTGCGTGCGAAGTGCTCCGCCCAGTGCTCGACGGGACGAACGTTGAGATGGGTGGGCTCGGTGTAGTCGTCCGGGGTGGAGGAGAAGAGAATGTCGTCGGCATGCCGGCACAGATTGCCGATCGCGTCGTGTGCCTGAGCTGCGGCAAGGTGCTCGACTACCTCGATGCACACGATCAAGTCGTAGGTCTGCGGGAAAGGTCCCAGAAGCGAACCGATCGTGCAGTACTGGGATACGTCCGGCCGGACCTGCCCTATCGCGTAAGCGGACGCATCGACGCCGTAAGCCTCCACCCCCCGGTCCCGCAGGGCCTCGACCAGGAAACCGTGAGCACAGCCGGCATCCATCACGGTGCGGGGGTTCAAGTCCTGAATGATTCGATCCGCCATACGGCCGAAGAACGCTAGCCACTCCTCGTCTCGCCGGTAGGGGCGGCCGCAGGACGTAGCGTAGTAGAAGGCATCATAGACCTCAGGCAAAGTCGCTCCCCTTTCGTCCGGCCATGTCGCTCGATGGAACCCGAAGGCGAACGATATCGAACTCGGGCACCAGATTGGGACTGAAGTAAGGATCGCCGTCGGCGATTACTTCGCCCCACCGTTTGACGACAAGCGCGGCGGAGCGATTGGATGGTAGGGCTCGCCGAGTGGCACCCCGATGCTGCAGGAGCCGCGAGAAGGGTGTGCAGACGACTTGGTAGCCGTGGTGTCTGAGGCGCAAACACAGGTCGACCTCCGCCCATGGCGGCACAAGGTGCTCGTCGAATCCTCCGACGTCCAGAAAGAGGTCGGCCCGGATCATCATGCTCGCTCCCGTCACGGCACTGCAGTCGCGCACGGCGTGCGCGAGACCGACATAGCCGGGTGAGCCGGCGTCGAGATCGCGATAGGCGTAGCGGGCGGCGCCACCGGCACACAGCACGACGCCAGCCTGAGAGATGTAGCCATTACGGCGCACGAGAGTGGAACCCACAGCGCCGACCTCCTCACGCTGGGCATGCTCGAGTAGGGCCTCCAACCACTGGGGGTTCAGAGGTCGCGTGAGGCCATCCAGGAAGAGCAGGTACTGGCCGCGTGCGCTCGACGCCGCCAAGTTGCAGGTGGTCGCCCATCCCGCCCCCGGACGTCCGGGAGCGTGTCGAATGGCCAGGCCCGACTCGGGAAGCCTCCTCGCGATTTCTTGCCAGTCCGGGGCCCCCACAACGATCAGCTCGATGTTGCGATATGCGGTCTTGGAGGCCATTGCTGCGAGAGACTTGGCCATTGCACGGTTGCCGCCACGGGCCGCGACCACGAAGGACACCGGAGGAGTCCCCGCGATGGCATACTGCACCCGGTAGCGGCCGGGGGCGATCATGCGGGTCTTGCCCTCGCGGCCCTGGCGGCGAAGTGCGTCGCTGAGCGCCCGCTCCGCTGCCCGGTAGGCGTAGGGCTTGCTGTCGGAGGACACGGCTGCCGATCCGGCTATCTTGCGCCAGTGGTAGCAGACCTTGGGCACATGCGCTATGCGGTTCGTCCGTTCGGTGAAGCGCAAGAGTAGATCGTAGTCCTGGCTCCCCTCCAGTCCAGCCCTGAAGCCGCCCATGTCCTCGACCAGGCTCCGGCGGAAGACGCTCAGGTGAGTGATGTAGTTCATCGACCGGAGTAGGTCGGGAGACCAGTCCGGCTTGAAGAATGGCTCGACGGGGAGAGCACCGCCCCTCGCGTACTTGTCCTCGTCCGTGTAAACAAGATCAAGGCTGGGATCCCGCTCCAGACGCCGCGTCACTTCGAGCAGCGCGTCGGGAGTGAGCTCGTCGTCGTGGTCGAGCAAGGCCACGAACTCCCCTTCGGCAAGCTCGAGGGCTCGGTTGGAGGCTTCAGAGATGCCCGAGTTGGATCTCAGGAATCGGACCTTGATCCGCTCGTTGGCAGCGGCGTACTCGGAGAGCACGCGGCGCACGTGGGGTTTCCTGGAGGCGTCGTCGACCAAGCAGAGTTCCCAGTTCGGGTAGCTCTGCATGATGACGGACTCGATGGCTCTTCGCAGCCATGCTTCGTCCACGTCGTAGACAGGGGTGAGGACGCTTACCAGCGGTTGGTATGCAGGCTGCTGCGGCGGGTTCCCAGCCTGCCTCGAGTTTCTGGCGCGGACTGCCGTCTCCAGCCAGTTCCGGTACTCGGAAGCGGCCACGACAAGCTCGGGGGGCCTGGCCAGGGGCTCACCCGCCAGGAGGGAGCGCGCCATGCGCCTGGCCGTTTTCGCGGCGAAGCTGCCGGGTCCCTCGTCGGTCCAGACCCGGCTGCTGGCCTCGATGAGAAGGCGGATGCGGCGGATTCTCAGCGGAATCGACACTCAGCGCCTCGGCGGCAAGGGTATCTTGGATTCGGGCCGTTGCCAGCTGGACCACGCGCGTCTGGCGGTGCAGCCGGCCCGAGCGAAACATAGCACGAACGTGGTGCTGGGCAGGGCGGGCTGGAACCCGGGTGCTCAATTGGCTCTCAGTTCGTGCCGATACGGGGTTGACTCCAACCCCAGGGGACTACAGTGACCGCATTGCTGCGAAGGCTTCGTCGCGGCGGAGAGCCGATACCTGAACGCGGGCTGATGCGCTGCGTCTGGATCTTCGTGCTCGCGGGAGATGCTCTGTGCGTTCTGACCGGCCTGGGCTTCGCCTACTTGCTCAGATTCCGCACCGGGCTGCTGCCGCTGCCCAACTTGGTCGGCTACCGGCCGGAGGACGCCAACTACGTTGTGCTGCTGGGGGCGGGGGTGGGATTGAGCCTGCTCGCGCTGGCCGCCTACCGGCTCTACGAGCCCAGGCGCCTGCTCCTTCGCTTGCTGGCAGTGCGAGATGTGTTCCACGCGGTGCTGGTCGCGATGGTGGGTACCACCGGATTGGCGTTCTTCCTCAAGATGCAGCCGGCACGAACCTGGCCCGTGTTGGGCGGGATCGCGACCTTTCTCCTGCTGACTGGATGGCGCGTGGTGGTCGGGCGCTGGCTGGCCCGGTTGAGGGTCGAAGGGATTGTGTCCGGCCGGGTCCTGATCGTCGGAGCGGACTCGGGTGCTCGGGTCCTTGCGGAACGCCTGGAGCGGCGGGAGGCCGGGGGGTACCAGGTTGTCGGGTTCATGGACGACCAAACCCCCGTCGGGTGCGTGATCTGGGGGCAGGGAGCAGTGCTGGGGCCGGTGGGGGATCTGGCTGTAAAGGCGGAGCGGTTGCGGCCCGACGCCGTTGTCGTGTCCTCCGGCGCGGCTTCCAGCGAGACCGTGGCGGGCGTGCTTCGAACGCTGGAGGGCACCGGTGTTCGCGTGTTGGTTGCGCCCGCCCTGGCCGATGTCCTGACCTCGAGGCTCGTCGTGGCGTCGATCGGCGACATGCCCTTGCTGGACGTGGGGGAGGTGCGGTTGTCGGGGCCCAAGGCTCTCGCGAAGCGGGCACTCGACCTGATTCTGGCCACTGTAGGGTTAGTGGTGCTAGCGCCGGTGTTCCTGGCGATTGCGGTGGCCGTGCTCGCCGATGGGGGCCGCCCGGTGCTCTTTCGCCACTGGCGAGTCGGCCGGTTCGGGAAAGGCTTCCGCGTTTGGAAATTCCGGACGATGGTGCTCGGCGCCGAGGAGATGGAGGCGGGTCTTGCGGAGCTGAACGGGGCGGATGGGCCGAGGTTCAAAGTGGCTTCGGACCCTCGGGTCACCAGGGTCGGCGAGTTTCTGCGGCGGTCCAGCCTCGATGAACTACCCCAACTGCTCAATGTTCTGAAGGGAGACATGAGCCTGGTAGGCCCTCGGCCCATGCCACTGTCCGAAGTGGCTCACTATGACGAGTTGGAGCTGCGTCGTCTGCGAGCGGTGCCCGGGATGACCGGGCTATGGCAAGTGAGCGGGCGCAGCGACCTGTCCTTCGGAGAGTCGATGCGCCTGGACGTGCTCTACGTCGAGAACTGGTCACCGCTGCTCGATCTCGCGATCTTGGCCCGCACACTTCCCGCCGTTCTCAGCCGGCGCGGCGCGGTGTAGCGATGGATGGGCAAACCGACCTGCGGCTGCGGGTCGCGTTCCTGGGAAGCCGCGGTATCCCTGCCTCCTACTCGGGCGTCGAGACGGCCGTCGAGGGGTTCGCGACCCGCCTGGCGGCGGAGGGCCACGAGGTCACGGTCTACTGTCGGGGAGGGAAAGGGCCTTCACAGTACCGAGGAGTCCGTCTGGTCCGGTTGCCGGTATTGCACAGCAAGCATCTCGAGACATTCCTGCACACCCTGCTCTCCACCCTGCATGCAGCTTTCCGCCTGAGGCCCCGGCCCGATGTGGCCGTGTACGCCACCGCCGGCAATGCGCCGATCGTCCTGTTGGCGAGGCTTCTGGGATTGCGGACGATCCTCAATGTGGATGGGGCGGATTCCAGGCGGGAGAAGTGGGGGCGGCTAGCGCGGCGGTATCTGCGCTTCGCGGAGCGAATCTCGGTGTTTGCCCCCAACCTGTGCGTCACCGATTCCGTCGCGGTGGCCGAGGAGATGAGCCGCCGCTTCGGCAAGCGTCCCGCGGTCGTGCGCTACGGGGTGGACCCGATCGCTGAACCGGGCACGGAGACGCTCGCCAGATTGGGCCTGGAAGCCGGCAAGTACGTGCTATTCGTAGGGCGGCTGGTACCGGAGAACAACGCGCACCTGCTACTCGAGGCCTGGCGGCAGGTGGAGCGGGACGCCGGGATGCGGCTGGTCATAGTTGGTGACGCCCCCTATGCCCGGGAGTACCAGTCTCGTTTGCGTGAGCTCGCCGGCCCGGAGGTGGTCTTCGCGGGCTATCTGTTCGGCAAGGGATTCCGGGAACTGGCCAGCCACGCCGCGGTGTTTGTGGTCCCCACCGAAGTCGGGGGAACCCATCCAGTGCTCTTGGAGGCGATGGCCGCTCACCGGGCCGTGCTGGCCAGTGATCACGTCCCGAACTTGGAGGTCGTTGGAGGGACGGCGGTCATTTTCCGGCTGGCGGATGGGGCTTCAGGATTGGCCGGCACCCTCTCTGGATTGCTCGCGGATCCGCAGCGGCGAGAGCGGCTGGGTAACCTGGCCGCCGGGCGGGTCTCGGAGCACTACGGTTGGCAGGCGGCAACGGCGCAGTTCGAAGAAATGTGCCACGCGACGGCCAGGCCCGGCTCGCTGGATTCGCTGGCGCGGCTCCCGCGCAACACTCTTGAGAATGCTCTAGCCCGAGTGGCGGGAATGGTCGCCGCGCTGATCGTGGTTCCCTACGCCCTTTCCCGGCTGGGAACTTCACGGTTCGCGGTCTGGTCGCTCACGGGGATCCTGGCCCAGCATCTGGGGTTGCTGGATCTCGGGGCTTCCAACGCGTTCGCGAAGAGGGTGGCAGATGGCCATGCGCGTGGGGATCGGCACGCCATGAGCCGGACCCTGAGTACGGGCCTGGCGATCTATGTGCTGCTGTTGCTGTTGGTTGTCCCCGCTTGTTGGGCGGGGCGCGCCGCGTTCATGTCCGTTTTCCGGGTGCCGGCCCACCTGCAGGGTGAGGCCGCGGCAGCGCTGCTCTCCGGCGTGGCGAGCTTCTTCTTGAACGGTGTGGGAGGGGTATACGCGGCCGGACTCGTGGGTCGGCAGCGTCTGGACGTTACCTCTCGGATCAGCATCCGGCTGATGGTGCCTCAGACTGTGGCTACCCTGATGGCTTTGCATCTCGGCGGTGGCCTCTACGCCCTTGCGGCTATCGCGGTACTGGGGGCCCTGATCAACCCGTGTCTGAACGGGTTGGCGCTGCGGCGTGTGTTCCCCGATGTCAGGATCCGCGCGCGCTCAGTGTCTTCGGGGGAGTTGGGGGCTCTGGTCGGCTTCGGGGGCAAGCTGCAACTGAGCGTGCTGGCGGAGCTCGCGATGACCTATGCCGACCGCATCATCGTCGCGCGCTTCCTGGGGTTGGGCGTTCTGGCTGGGTATGAGGTGGCAGCCCGAGTCGTGAAGGCGCTAAGGGATCTGACGTTGCTGTTGATCGCGGGGGTCATGCCCGCGGCGGCAGACCTTCGCGGCAGGGGGGAGGAAGAGGCGCTGCGTCGTCTATTCGACCGGGCGACCCGGCTCTTGGTTGGGGTCGCCGCTGGGGCGTTCGCCCTGCTCGCGATCCTGGCACCCGAGGCAATCAGAGCATGGGTGGGCGGGGCCCTTGGTGCGCACGGGGCGCAGGCCGCCTCGCTCGTTCGCATTCTGGCTTTGGGGGCTGCGCTCAACGCAGCCACCGGGACTTTCGCGGTGTTTTCGCAGGGTCTCAACCAGCCCGGTCTCCTGGCGCGTGTGGGGGTGCTGATCGCCGCGGTGAATGTCCCACTGTCGGTGTTCCTGGTTGGCCGGTTCGGGATTGCCGGCGCGGCTTGGGGACCGACGGTCGCCTTGGTGGCTGGGGCAGCGCTGTTCCTGGGGTTGTTCCGACGGGCGTTCGGGTACCCGAGGGGTATTGAGATGTCCAGGATCTGGGCGTCTGGGCTTGCGGGGGGGCTGGCAGGGGCGGCCGCGGGATTTGCGGCGGGCGTTGTGGCGCCGGCCGGCCGCATCGGAGCGGGACTGGCGGCGCTGGTCGGAGGCGGGTTGTTCGGGGTCTTCTTCCCTCTGGCTTTGTGGGCGGCCGGGCGCTTGAGAAAGGCGGACGCGTTGCTGTATAGCTGGGGGATATCAGAGGGGGCGGGGGCTCAGGAGGGTGGCAGGTACGGGCAATCATCCGGGGCCTCTCGGGCTGCCGATCGGGCCTATGCGGCGTCGGAGGAATGATGCGAGCACCGTCGGTCGGGCAGGCGGGAGGTGAGAGCCGAACTGGCGGATGGCCGAGCGTGGATGCGTTGGTGGTGAGCTTCAACAGCGCGGCCAGTCTTGCGGAGTGCCTTGCCTGCCTTCGAGCTCAGACCGTTCCCGTGTCGCTTGTTTGTGTCGACAACGGATCGGTTGATGGCTCGGCGGAGATAATCTCGCGACTCTGGCCGCAGGCAACTCTGCTGCGCAATGCCGGCAACCTGGGGTTCGCGGCGGCGGTGAACCAGGGCCTGGCACTGGGCACGGCGCCGTGGGTTCTCCTGGTCAATCCCGACGTGGTTCTCGAGCCGGACTACGTGGAGAGACTGCTGCGGGCGGGCCTCGCCGCGCGGCGGGTGGGCTCGCTGACGGGAAAGCTGCTTCGGGCGGGCGCTTTGGAGGCCACGCCGATCTTTGACTCCACGGGACTCTTCGTGCGAGCCGATCGGCGTGCGCTGGACCGGGGCGCGGGGCAGGAGGACCGCGGGCAGTACGCGCGCGACGAGTGGGTTTTCGGGGTCTCGGCCGCCGCCGGGTTGTACCGACGGAGGATGCTCGAGGACGTGGCTTGTTCGGGCGAGGTCTTGGACGAGGACCTGTTCTGCTACCGGGAAGACGTGGATCTGGCGTGGCGGGCCAAGTCCGCGGGGTGGCGGGCAATGTACGTCGCCGGTGCGGTCGGCCGCCACAACCGCAGGTTCCGACCGGAGTCGAGGGAGCACTCGCAAGAGTGGGTGCGGCGCATCGGCGTCAGGAACCGCTACCTGGTGGGCGTCAAGAACGAGACCCTCGCGACATTCCTGCCGAGTCTCCCGGCCATCCTGGCTCGCGAGTTGGCCCTCGTTGCCTATTGCGCGTTGCGCGAGCGCGCCACGCTCAGGGCAATCCCGGACGCTATGAAGCTGTTCCCTCGCCTTTGGCGCAAGCGCCGGTTGGTGCGTCGCCGGGCACCCGCCCTCCGTCTACTTCGCTGGCTGCTGCTGGGGACCCGTGCGGCCCGGCCGGTGGGGCCTAAACTGATAGGGTCTTCTTGACGATACTCTGGGCACGTCTGGGGGGATTAGGGACGACTAGGGGTGGTTGCGGCATGCTGAGCCGGCTTGGCCGTGCATTGCGGCGCGACGAGGGTCTGACGATCCTCGAGGTGGCCATTGCCGGCTTCATCCTGGCGGTCGGCATCTTGGCCGTGGCCGGATCGCTCGGACTTGGCCTCCGCCTGCTCGGCGACGCACGCCAGCGCACCGGCGCAAGTGGAATGGCCCAGAAGTACCTGGAGTACGCGCGGAACTTGCCCTATTCGGCCATTGGCCTGACGTCCATGCCGACCCACAGCACCGATCCGAAGTCCCCCGACTACTACGTATCCGATACGCCGGTCGCCTCCTACAACGCGGGAGGCGGGGCCGAACCGCTTATTGTGGGAGGCCAGATCGACCACACCACGACAGTTGCGCAGGCTAACTCCACCATGGAGATCTACCAGTACGTGACGTGGGTGAGTTCCTCGAAGGGGACTCCGGGGGGTAGCGGAACGGCGGAGGCGGCCAAGCGCGTGACAGTGGTGGCAAGGTGGGCACGCCCGCAGGTGGGCGGTACCTCCGACTATGCGAAGCTCAGTTCGATCTTTACTCCCGGGGTGGTGTCGTTCCCGCCCGCCAGCTTCGCTCCCACACAGGTCCCGACTTTGACTCCGACGGCCACAGCTAGTCCTTCGCCCACTCCTTCGGGGAGTCCGACGGTATGTTTGGATGAGAACCCGCCGGCCGCACCCACCAACACCTCGATTGCGTTCGCCATCACCACCGGCTTTGCCAAGTCCGCGGATGTCACTCTCCATCTCGGTGCTACCGATGCCTGTCCGGTCATCGAGGTCCAGTTCTCCGACAACGGGACGGACTGGAAGGCATGGCAGGCCTACTCGCCGTCGGTGATCTACACACTCTCGGGCTCGGACGGACAAAAGACCGTGTATGCGCGCTACCGAGACGGGGCTTGGCGGGAGAGCGGGATCGTCCAGGCCAGCATTGTGCTGGACCGGCAGGCGCCAACCGCGCCGGGTAGTCTGAACTGGAACAAGCAGAGCAAGACCCTCGCGTGGAGCGCCTCGTCGGACACCTACCTGAGCGGGTATCGGGTTTACCGCCGGGCGTCCGGAATCACTGATTGGGGCAGCCCGATCGGCTCGAACCCTTCGACGGCTACCAGCTACTACGACGCTGGGGCGGGGAGTGGCTACTACGACTTCATGGTCGAGGCCTACGACAAGGCCGGGAATACCACGACGGCGGTGATACTCAATCAAAAGGGCCAAGACTAGACTCCGCGAGGCCGAGGGCGGTTTCACCGTTCTCGAGCTCATGATCACCGTCGCGTTGTTCGCGATTATCGTGGGCGCGACCCTGAGCGTGCTCGAGAACGTGATGAGTTCCGCGTCGTTCTCTCAGCAGCGCGGGGAGGCCATGGACCAGGTGCGGCTTGCCCTGGATTCCATGACCAAGGAGATCCGCCAGACCACCATGGTGCGTCCGTCCACCGCTTCGAACCTGGACATCGATACGTACGTGGGCGGTGTGCCAACGAAAGTCGTCTACTCGGTGTCAGGCAGCATTCCCCCCTACATCCTCTACCGGACGCAGGGGAGCGGAAGCAGCCAGGTGGTCGCTCGCCTGAAGACACCCAATGTCTTCAACTACTACTACGCCGGCTCTCAGACCCCGGCGACGACGGCCCCCGGCACCGCGCCGCTGACGCAGATCATGATCACCTTCCCTCTCGGGCTTACGCACCCGGCCACCGACATCGTGCTCTCATCGGCCATCCAGCTTCGGAATCAGGGGTGAGTCCCATGGCTCCAACCAGGTTGTCTGCGCGAGTGCGGCGGGCGCACGAGGACGAGCGGGGCATAGCCGTGATAACGGCCGTGATCGTGCTGTTCGTCCTGAGCCTGCTGGTGGCAACGATCCTGGCCACGGGCACTCACCTACACACCAGCACGGTGCGGCAGGTGCACTGGAACCAGGCTCTAGCGGTCGCGGAAGCCGGCCTCAACGAGGCCGTGTTCCAACTCAACCAGGACCCGACGTGGCCCGGAACGACCCCGGCGAACAAGCCTTGTGACTCAGATCCCAACAAGTGGATCGCTGTGCCGGGCGGTTCCTACTGTGTGGCGGTCACCCACGACACTCCACACCTTGGCTGGAAGACCCTAGTCGCCAGCGGCAGAAGCAAGACGGCCTACGGGATGGTCGGCCGGAAGATCCGGGAGGTGCTGGCGCCGCCTCCGTCTTTCAAGTACGCGATCTTCTCCAATACGACTCTGGATGTTGGCGGCAGCACGAACTGCGTGGTCACCGGAGACATCTACTCGGTGGACAACATGACACTTGCCAACAGCTGTAAGGTCGAGGGCTCGGTGATGGTCTACCGGGGCAACCTCACGGCAGGTAACAATGTCACGATCTCCCGAGACAGTTGGACGGGCGGGGACGCCTCGGGCGGCGGGGACCAGGTACTGGCCGGCAACGTGGTCGTGGGGGGTAACGCAACCGCCGGGGAGGCGGACTGCACCTCCGCCGGGGGCTGGTCGGACATCGGCAACAGCGGGGCTACGGTGAAGGGTGACGCCCGCGCCTCAGGCTCGATCACGGTGAAGGTCGAAGGGGCCAAGAACGTCCAGAACAAGCACGACCCCTGCGCCTCGCAGCCGCCGAAGGTGAGCCTGCCGGTTTTCAGCCCCAGTGTGATGTACCAGTCGGGCATGAATACTCACACCTACGGATCCCTGCCTCCCGCTCCCTACACGGGGGGCACCCCCGACGCGGCCGCCCGCTTCAACGTCGACAAGAGCGTCAGCGACAACGGCTTGACCAAGGCCGATGTGACGGGGTTCTCCGGCAACTACGCGATCTGGCAGTCCAACACCTCGCAATCCACCCCGGTGGTGTTGCCGGGGGAACTGACACTGGCCGGGAACACCATGATCGTGACCAACGCGCCGATCGTCTTCGACGGCAACAACTTCGACGGCAACAACATCACAATTACGTCGACCCAACCGGGAGTGATCAAACCACTCCTGGTGATCGTGAGCCTGTACGCGCCGCCCGGGCAGGAGATGAGTTGCAGCGACCAAGGTGGCGACTGCTCGATCTGGGGAAAGAACAAGGTCCAGATCAGCTCGGACGTGGCCACCCTCTTCTACACGACCGGGATGATGGCGTTCAAGAACAGCGCCAACCGCGGCAACGGCGCCCTCTACGGCGGCAACATGGACGTCAAGAACGGTTTCGAAGTTACCTACGACTCGCGCGTCGAGCGCGTGGTCGGGTTCGGAGACGTGAGCCTGGTCAGGTACTCCTGGGAGGAACTGAAGCCCTGACCGTCGACTCGGCTCGCTCGAGGAATCGGTCAGCCACCCTCCGTTAGCCGCAGTGTTTCTTGCGTTCGAGGATGGGGGCGAGCAGCGCCTGCTCGCCGGGCCGTCAGCCCGATAACCACCCCCATTCGGGCCATTCACTGGGCAGCAGAACCCCCCGGGTGGTCTATTCACCCGGGGATTCGGCTTGTCGACACTTGGCCTGAGAGATGGGGGTGGTGTTCGATGTCGATAGTTGCTCCCGGGAGACGATCCGCAATCAGAAGCTTGGCTGGACGGCGCGAAGCGGAGGGTGGCTTCACGGTCGTGGAGTTGATGATCACGGTCGCGCTTATGGCCGTGATTATTGGCGCCACTTTGGGCGTGCTCGAGAGCGTGATGCGCTCCTCCTCGTTCTCGCAGCAGCGAGGCGAGGCCATCGACCAGGTGCGGCTGGCGATGGACTCCATGACCAAGGAGATCCGCCAGACGGCCAAGGTGCATCCGTCGACCGCATCGTCCTTGGACATCGACACGTATAGGAACGGCCAGGTGACGCGCGTCGTCTACTCGGTGTCGGGCTCTCTGCTCTACCGGACCGCGGGCGGCGGGAGCCGCCAGATCGTGTCGAAGCTCAAGAGCCCCGACATCTTCAGCTACTACTACGCGGGTGCCCAGACGCCGCAGGCCACGGCCCCGGGCACGTCGCCGCTCACTCAGATCGCGATCACGTTTCCGCTGGGACTCACCAATCCGGCGACCGACATCGTGCTGTCTTCGGCCATTCAGCTTAGGAACTCGGGGTGAGGCATATGGCCAGATTCAGGCTTCTCGCGCCGGCACGGCGGGCACATGAGGATGAGCGGGGAATGGCCGTGATCACGGCCATGCTCGTTCTGTTCGTGCTGACCATGCTCGTGGCCACGATCCTGGCGACCGGCACCCACTCGCACACCTCCACAGTCAGGCAGGTGCACTGGAACCAGGCCCTGGCGGTGTCGGAGGCCGGGCTCAACGAGGCGGTCTACCAGCTCAACCAGAACCCGTCCTGGGACGGGGCCACAGGGATCGCGGTTCCGGGCGGTACCTACGACGTGGCCATCACTCACGACTCTCCCCACCTCGGGTGGAAGACGATCGTGGCAAGCGGCAGGAGCAAGACCGCCTACGGCTTGGTGAGCCGGGAGATCAAGGAGATCCTGGCTCCGCCCTCATCCTTCAAGTATGCGATGTTCTCCAGCACCACCCTCGACATAGGCGGCAGCACGAACTGCGGGGTGACCGGGGATGTCTACTCGGTCAATGACATGACGCTGGCGAACAACTGCTCGATGGTCGGGTCCGTTGTGGTCTACAAGGGGAACCTCTCCGCGGGCAACAACGTCGGGATCTCGCGCGACGCGTGGGCCGGCGGGGACGCCTCCGGCGGGGGCAACATCCTTCTCTCCAACGGCGCGGTCGTAGGAGGGAACGCGACGGCGGGCAACGCGGTCTGTCCGCCTGCGTCGGGGTTCTCGGACATCATTGGGGGTTCGATCACCGGGAACGCCTCGGCCGCGGGCAACATCAGCTCCCTCGTGGGCGGGCTACTGATCAAGAACAAGCACGACCCGTGCCCGACCCAGCCTGAGCGTCTGACATTGCCGGAATTTGACCCGAGCGTGCTGTACCAGCCGGGCATGGGGGTGCACACCTACGGGTCCCCGCCCGCGCCGCCGTACACCGGTGGCAGCGCCGACGCGGTGGCTCGCTTCAATGCCGGCCAGGCCGACGACTACGGGTTGCCCAAGGCCCCGGCCACAGCGTTCTCGGGCAACTACGCCGTCTGGCAGTCAAACGCTTCGCAGAGCACCGTTCTGACGCTTCCGGGCAACTGGACGATCGCCGGGGACACGATGGTCGTGACCAACGCGCCCATCGCTTTTGACGGCGACAACCTCACTGTGGCCTCTACACAGCCCGGCGTCATCAGGCCGCTTCTGGTGATTGTGAGCCTGTACGCGCCGCCCGGGCAGGAGATGAGTTGCAGCGACCAGGGTGGCGACTGCTCGATCTGGGGGAAGAACAAGGTCCAGGTCACTTCGGACGTGGCGACCATCTTCTACACGACCGGCAAGATGGCATTCAAGAACAGCGACAACCATGGGAATGGGGCCCTGTACGCGGGCAACATGGACGTCAAGAACGGCTTCCAGGTCATCTACGACTCCCGGGTGGAGAGAATCGTCGGCTTCGGGGATACGAGCCTGGTGAGGTACTCGTGGGAGGAGCTCAAGCCCTAAGGGGAGAGCACCTGTCGAGACTGAATGGTGATGAACGGGGGTGACGCGAGATGCTGATTCGCTTCAAGCGCTTGGCGCGCGGGGATGAGGGCCTGACGATCCTCGAGGTGACGATCGCCGGGTTCATCCTGGCGGTCGGCGTGCTTGCGGTCGCGGGCTCCCTGGGGCTGGGGCTGCGGCTGCTCGGCATGTCCCGGCAACGCACGGCCGCTTCGGCCACGGCTCAGAGCCATCTCGAGTTCACCCGCAACCTGCCCTACTCGGCCATCGGCCTGACGTCGCTGCCCACACACAGTACCGACCCGAAGTCCCCCGACTACGACGTCTCGGACGCGCCGGTTCCCTCCTACGACGCCGGAGGCGGAGCCGAACCGCTGATTGTGGACGGGCAGATCGAACACAAGGTCACGGTCGTGTCGGCCAACTCGACCATCGACATCTACCAGTACGTGACCTGGGCCAGCTCGTCGCCCGGGACGCCCGGGGGCGACGCGGATGCGATGGCGGCCAAGCGGGTGACGGTGGTTGCGGTAGTCGTGCGGCCTGGTATCGAGGGCACCGAACGGATGTCCAAGCTCAGCTCGGTCTTCACCCCGGGCGTGGTGAACGTCCACGGCTCGCCCACCCCGACGTCCTCGCCCACGTCACCGACGCCAACCCCCACACCGACGCCAACCCCCACACCGAGCGTGTCGCAGTGTATGGGAGACGTCACCCCTCCGCTGGTGTCGATCCACTTCGCGATCTCCGTTGGCTACACGACCACTGTTGACCTCACCGCTCATGTGCTCGTGGTGGACCTGTGCGCCTTCGCGGAGATCCAGTTCTCCCACGACGGGATCAACTGGGGTCCGTGGCAGACGTACACCGAGGCCCAGATGGTCTCTCTCCTGGGTCCCGACGGGCCGAACAGTATTTGGGTTCGAGCCCGCGACGGCGCGGGTAACGTCAGCGGTGTGGCTTTCGCGACGATCATCCTGGACCGCCAGGCCCCCACCGTGCCCGGCAACCTGGGGTGGTCTCACTCGACGGGCACCCTGACCTGGAGCGCCTCGACCGACGCCTACCTCGGCGGCTACACGGTATTCCGCCGGGCCCATGGGACGAGCTCTTGGGGGCTGTCGATCGGATCGCCCATGCCCGCGACGGCGACAACCTTCGTGGACCTGACGGCCGTGAAGAACGTCTACTACGACTACAAGGTCGTGGCCTATGACCTGGCCGGCAACACCGCGGAGGCCGAGATCGACAACGTCAAGAAGACCGGCTGATATAGTCCGGCTCGGGTAGCTCGGTTAGAGAACGCGCGCCGCCCTGGTGAGCCGTGCGGCTTGAGCGGGCCGTCTCCCTTCGGCGGCTGGTGTGCTCGGGGGTCTTCTTGGAGGTCTTCCTCGTAGTCGTATCGGGGCTCTACGGTCTGATCTTCGGCTCTTTCATGAACGTGGCCGTGTATCGCTTGCCACGCAAGGAATCCCTGACCAGGCCCGGATCCCATTGCCCTTGCTGCGGCGCGCCGATCCGCGCGCGGGACAACATCCCCGTCCTGAGCTACCTGCTGCTTCGCGGGCGCTGCCGCGACTGCCGCGCGCCGATCTCGATCCGCTACCCGCTGATCGAGTTGGCTACCGGGGTTCTGTTCGCCGGTGTGGCAGCCAAGGTCGGCGCTTCCTGGGCGCTACCGGCCTATCTCTGGTTCGCATGGGCGCTGCTGGCCCTGGCCTTGATCGACGCCGGACACCGAATCCTCCCGAATCGGTTGACCTACCCGACGGCGATTGCGGGGTTGGTGCTGCTTGTCATTCCCGTGCTGGCTGGAGAGGCGGGTTGGGGCGCCTACGGTGGAGCGGTGCTTGCGGGTCTGGTCGCCGGGGGAGGCTTCCTGTTGCTGGCGGTCATCCGGCCGGGCGGGATGGGCATGGGTGACGTCAAACTCGCCGCCGTCTTGGGGCTCTACCTCGGTTTCCTCGGTTGGCGCAGCCTGGTGGTGGGACTCTTTGCCGGCTTCCTTCTCGGAGGGGTGAGCGGCCTGGTGCTGATCGGGTCGGGCAAGCGCAGCCGCAAGGACATGATCCCGTTCGGTCCGTTCCTAGCGCTCGGGGGACTGGTGGGGCTCTTCGCCGGAAGTCCTTTGGCGGAGGCCTACTCCCACTTGCTCGGGCGGTAGTCTCGGGAGGGGTGAGGCTCCCGACGGCTCGTTCGCGTGGAGAAGCGGGGGACAGACGGCTGCTGTGCGTCCGGTTCCTGGACGCATGTTGCTGCGGATAATTACAGGCGTGTAGTTCTCAAGCCGTCAATCTCTGTTGCCGATGAGTGACGTTGTTATTGCTGTTGACAGAGTAGCCTACCGCTGGTAGCGTCGGATGGCTTGGGCTGCCACACAAGGGGGCCGTCTTTGGGCACCAAGAGAGCGACCTACCTGGACGACCGGCTTCTCACGGTCGACGAGGTGGCCGGCGTCATGCGGGTTTCCAACATGACGGTCTACCGGCTTATCAAGGCGGGTCACCTCGGAGCAATCCGGGTCGGTAAGAACTACCGCATTCGTTCCGCGGACGTGGATCGCTATCTGTCGGACCGTTTCGTGCGCGTCCAGGGACAAGGGCGGGGCTAGCATGAGCCGGATCATTGGGCTCGACGTGGGGACCAGCGCCGTGCGCGGCGCTCAGGTCTCGTTTGTTCGCGGCGGCGCGACCCTCGAGGCGTTCGGGCAGGTTCCCCTTGCGCGCGGGGCGGTCAAGGACGGAGAGATCCAGGACGCCGGGGCCGTGCGCGCGGCGCTGGGGAGGCTTTGGAAGCGGTCCGGCTTTCGAGGCAAGCAGGTTGTCTTGGGCGTGGCCAGCCAGCGCGTGATGGTTCGCCAGGTGGACCTGCCGGAACTGGAGGACAAGGAGTTCCGCGCCTCGCTGGCCCTGCAGGTCCAGGAGTACATCCCGATCCCGGTCGAGCAGGCGATTCTCGACTACCAGGCGATCGACCGCTTCACCTCGGAGTCCGGCCAGGCCATGCTGCGCATCCTGCTCGTGGCCGCGTCAAAGGACATGGTAGGTGGCTTGGTAGACACGATCTCGGGAGCGGGGCTGAAGCCGATCATGGTCGACCTGACCCCGTTCGCGGTGCTGCGCTCGGTGACCGGGGGAAGCGGGCTGGGATTGGGCGGCGCCGAGGCCCTGATCGACATTGGGGGGAGCGTCACCAACATCCTCGTTCACGCGGCCGGAGTTCCGCGCTTCGTGCGCATCCTGATCATGGGCGGCGACGACATCACTGAGGCGCTGGTTCGGGAGACGAACCTGGGCTGGGAGGACGCCGAGGGACTCAAGGCGCGCATGGGCCTGGGGCCTGTCGAGCCGGGCAGTCCGGCGGCGGTGGTGGACCGTGCCGTCGGGGCGTTCGTGGATGAGATCCGGGGATCCCTGGACTACTACCGCGCCCAGGTCGACTCGCTTCCCCTGAGCCGCGCGGTGGTCTCCGGCGGAGGGGCGAACCTCGCGGGGCTGCGCGAGCGACTCTCGGCGGCGTTGCGTTTGTCGGTCGAGCCGGCGCACCCGCTTGCGGCGCTCAAGGTCGGGAAGCTCAACATGCCGGCCGAGCAGTTGCCCTGGGCTGAGCCGGTGATGACGGTTCCGATCGGCCTGGCCTTGGGAGCGTCGAGATGACCGAGTTGGGCGGGGGCATGGTCCGCGTGAACCTGCTGCCTCCCGAGATTGCGGAGAAGCGCCGCACCCGGCGGATGCTGGCGGGCCTGGTGGTGGGATTGGCGGGGTTCATCGTCGTGCTGGTGGCGCTGGCGCTGTTCCACCGTGGTCAGCTTTCCTCGGCCGAGGATGCCCTGGCGCAGCAGCAGGCCACGAACCGCGAGCTTCAGACGAAGGTAGTCAGCCTCCAGGAGTATGGGCGCCTCGACCAGTTGTTGACTCAGAAGAAGACGATGCTGGCCCAAGCGCTCCAGGCCGAGGTTCGCTGGTCGACTATCCTGCGAGATGTCAGCATGCTCATCCCCGGGGACACCTGGTTGACCAGCTTCTCAGGCGCCGTTTCGGCCACTGCCGTACTGCCGGCCGGACAGGCCGTCTCGATCGGTACTCTCAGCTTTTCCGGGGTGAGCTTCGACTATCTTGGGGTGGCCGGGTGGCTGGTGCGTATGGGGGAGGGAAAGCAGTTCGCCAACCCCTACCTGTCCAACACCACCAAGGCCGACCTGGCCGGACGCAAGGTGGCCAACTTCTCCTCTACCATTGACCTGACTCCGGCCGCCTTCACCCGCCGCTACGCGGTGCCGACTGCCTCAGGAGGCGCCAAATGAAGCGCGCCTACGTGGCGGGGGCGGCCGTGCTTGCCGTGGTGCTGGTGGCCGTGTTCTACCTGGCCTCCTGGAAGCCAACCTCGGGCAAGATCGACCAGGCGAACCAGGCCAGGCAGGAAGCTCAGAGCGAGGAGAGCCGGCTGCGCGCTCAGATCGCGCGTTTGGAGGAACTCAAGCGCCGGGCACCCGAAATCCAGGCCGAGATCGCGCAGTTCTCCGAGAAGATTCCCGACACCCCAGATTTGCCTGGCTTTATCCGGCGGATCGTCGAGATCTCCGCCAGGTCCGGGGTCGACGTGAACTCGATCTCTCCAGGGGCGCCCTCTCCGCTGACCGCGCAGAGTGCCGGCGGGAAGGCAGTGGGTGTTGGGGGAGTGAATGTGATCCAGGTGGCTCTGGCCGTCGAGGGAGGCTACTTCCAGATGTCGGACTTCCTGAGCCGTCTGGAGAGCCTGCAGCGCGCGACCCAGGTGATCTCGGTCAGCCTCACGCCGGGCGCTCCCGGGGCGGGCGGGATGTCACGGATGACCAGCGCTCTGTCCATGAAGATCTACACCACCGGGTACGGTCCGGGCTTCCAGCCCGCGCCGGCGGGCGGGGTTGTCCTTCCCACCGCGACCGCAAGTCCGACCCCAACTCCGAGCGCAAGGTAGGCAGTGATGGTGCAGCCGCCGTTCGTGCCGCCATACGGGCAGCAAGGCTCCCCAGGGGGCGCCGCGCCCGGTGCTCCCGGCCAGCCGACGTACCCGGCTCCTCCGTACGGCTACGGGTCCCCACCTGCTCCCGGCGCGCCGCACGGGCCTTCGGGCTTTCCCGGGCAGCCTTCGGTCATGCCCGCGACTCCGGGACAACCCGGGGGGCCAGGGGAACCTCCGCTGGGTGGTCCGTTCGAGGGAGAGGGTGGCGGCAAGGAGACGCGTGGCCGAACAGCGTTGTTGCTCGCGTTGGTCCTCGCGGGCGCTGTGGTTGCTGCGGCCGGGTTGTGGTCCTTCGTCTTGCGGAGCAAGCCGGTCGAGGAGGCCAAGCCGGCGCCGGCCGTGACCGCCACGACCCGGGCCCGGGTCGTGGCGTCGCCGAAGCCGAGTGCCAGCCCCAGCGCCGTACAGACCGGCGTGCCGGAGACCTTCGAGGTCTTCGAGGGTCGGGACCCCTTCCGGCCGCTGCTGGTCGCGGCGTCCTCTCCCGCTCCGGGAGCGACCACTTCCACCACGACTTCCTCAACTCCCGCCCCGGGGCGAACGAGCGAAGCGAGCTCCCAGGTAGGACAGCGGGTGACTCTGATGGATGTGTTCACGCAGGGCGGGACGACCTACGCGTCGGTGAAGGTGGGAAGCACCGTCTACAAAGTGAAGGCGGGCGACACCTTCGCGGAAAGCTTCAAGGTCGTGTCGTTGTCCGACCGATGTGGCACATTCCTCTACGGCGACAGCCGGTTCCGGTTGTGCGAGGGCGAGGAAGTCATCAAGTAGCGGCGCTGATCCGGCCGTTTCGAGGCCGATCTCGCTTGGGCCGGCAAGGGGAAGCGAGGGCGCGAACCCAAGCGCCGCAAAGTCTTCCAGGGGTTGCCTTGCCGGCCGGGCGGCGAGTGGGGCGGAGTGGCCGGACGACGAAGGCCCGGTTGCACGGGCCTTTTTCGTGGAGAAGAATAGGCCTCCGGGCCGGTGATGCGCCCCGGCGATGCCTTCGGCAGCGCGCAGGGCGTGTCCTCCGGCCACCATTCCACCGACATCCGCGAGGCGCGAGTGCTCCGATACCTCACCGCGGGAGAATCGCACGGTCCGGCCCTGGTAGCCATTCTCGAGGGCCTGCCGGCGGGTGTCCCGGTATCCGGCAAGGCCATCGCTTCCGAGCTGGCGCGCCGTAGAGGCGGGCACGGACGCGGCGAGAGGATGTCGATCGAGGCCGACCGCATCGAGATCCTTTCGGGCGTGCGTCATGGGCGCAGCCTCGGAAGCCCGATCGCCTTGAAGGTGGCCAACTCCGAGTGGGCCAAATGGTCGGTTGCCATGGCGGCCGAGGAAGTGAGTTCGCGAAGCCTGGCCCGGCTGGAGCGCGCGAAGCCCCTGACGCGACCGCGGCCCGGCCATGCCGATCTCGTCGGAATGCTGAAGTACGGCTTCGAGGACGCGCGCAACGTCCTGGAACGGGCCAGCGCCCGAGAGACCGCGGCGCGAGTCGGCGTCGGCTCGGTGGCCAAGCAGTTCCTGGGGGTCCTGGGCATCGAGGTCGCAAGCCACGTGATCTCGATCGGCTCGGTGCGAAGCTCCGCCGCGCATCCGGGACCCGGCGGAATCGGAGAGGTGGACGCTTCGCCCGTGCGGTGCGCCGACGCGGCGGCTTCGCGGCGCATGATGGCCGCCATCGACCAGGCGCGGGCCAAGGGCGACACACTCGGAGGGGTGTTTGAGATCTTGGTGTTCTCGGCCCCGGTCGGCCTGGGCTCCTACGCGCAGTGGGACCGGCGCTTGGACGCGCGGCTGGCCGGCGCGTTGATGGGCATCCCGGCGATCAAGGGCGTCGAGATCGGCGAGGGCTTTCGCATCGCGGCCCTTCCCGGCTCGCGCGCCCACGATGAGATCGTGCGTCGTGGCGGCGGCTACGAGCGCAAGAGCGCGCGCGCCGGGGGAATCGAGGGCGGCATGAGCAACGGTCAGACCCTGAGGCTTCGGGCGGCGATGAAGCCGATTCCGACGCTCGGCCGTCCGCTGACAACGGTGGACATGCGCACCGGCCTGGCGGCCGAGGCTCACCACCAGCGGTCGGACGTGTGTGCGGTGCCGGCGGCGGGGGTGGTCGGGGAAGCTGTGGTGGCGCTGGTGGTTGCCGATGCCGTGCTGGAAAAGACAGGCGGTGACAGCCTCGAGGAGGTCCGCAGGAACCTGGAGGCCTACCTCGCCTCCATCGGGGAGCGATGAGATGAAGCGCACTCTGGGGTCGAACTTGGTTCTCACCGGGTTCATGGGATCGGGCAAGACCGAAGTGGGCAGGGCGACGGCCGGCCTGCTCTCGCGCCCGTTCGTGGACACCGACGAACTCATCGTGGCAGGGGCGGGGATGGGGGTTTCGGAGATCTTCGCCAAGGAGGGTGAGCCCGGCTTTCGGGCTCGTGAGGCCGAGGCCGTGGAGGAAGTCGCCGAGCGGCAGGGGCAGGTGATCGCTCTGGGCGGCGGCGCGGTGCTGGCCGTGGAGAACCGCACCTTGCTCAAGATGTCGGGTCTGTTGGTATACCTGCGCGCCACCCCGGAAACGCTGATGCGGCGGGTGGAGACCGGTGAGGATCGGCCGTTGCTGGCGCACGGGGACCGTGCCGCTCGCCTGAGGGATCTCGTGGCCGTGCGCACGCCCATCTATGAGGCGGTTGCCGACTTCGTGATCGACACCGATTCCACGGACGTGCGGCGCGTTGCCGAGGAGATCGTTCGGTGGTTCACCGCGAGAGTCCAGGAGATTCGCCGCCGTTGAGTGATATTCGCAGCGTCGAGGTTCGCCTTCCGCACTCGAGCTATCGGGTGTTGATCGGGTCGGGGGCCCTTCGCCGGGCCCCCGAACTGGTGGCGGGGGTGGAAGGTCGCGAGATCGCCGTGGTGGTGACTCACGATTGCCTGCGCGCGCAGGCTGAGCCGCTGCTGGAATCGTTGGGGGGATTGGGACTCAAGGTCGAGGTGCTGACCGTCGAGCCGGGGGAGGGATCCAAGTCGCCGGCGAAGGCCGGCGAGCTCTACTCCTTGCTTGCCCGGCTGCCACTTCATCGCGCGGATCTGCTGGTGGCCTTCGGAGGTGGGGTGGTGGGCGACCTCACGGGGTTTGTCGCCGCGACCTACCTGCGCGGGGTGGACTTTCTCCAGGCGCCCACGACGTTGCTGGCCATGACCGATGCGGCCGTGGGTGGCAAGACGGGCGTGAATCTGCCCGAGGGCAAGAACCTGGTGGGCGCCTTCCACCAACCCGTGGGAGTGCTGGCCGATCTGGACACCCTGGAGAGCCTGCCGCGGGGGGAGTTCGTCTCGGGCCTGGCCGAGGTGGCCAAGCACGGCTTCATCCGGGATGGACGCATCCTGGACCTGCTGGCGGCCGGCGGCGGGAGGGCCGACCCGGCGGCGGCATTGCGGGGTTGCATGGGTGAGCTGATCGAGCGGTCGGTAGCGGTGAAGGCGCGAATCGTCGAGGCCGATGAGCGCGAGGCCGGAGTCCGCATGCTGCTCAACTACGGGCACACCCTGGCCCACGCGCTGGAGCGGATGTCCGGCTTCCGAGATCTGCGCCACGGGGAGGCCGTGAGCCTGGGAATGGTCTTCGCGGCCCGGCTCTCCGAGGAACTGGGTCTGGCGCGGCCGGGGCTTTGCGAACGGCACAAGCAGGTGCTGGAGGCGCTCGGGCTTCCGACCGGCGGGCTGAGACTGGACGCCGACGCCGTGCTCGCGGCCTGGCAGGTGGACAAGAAGTACCGCGCGGGAGTGCGCCTGGTGTTGCTCGAAGACGTCGGCTCCCCGGTGGTGTGCTTGGTCGAGGATGGGCCCACCGTGCGTGCGGCGCTGGCGGCACTGGCCGAGTAGGGACATGCGTCCTCGGCCACTTGGGGCTACGTGCTCGCGGCGCTCGCGGCACCGGCCGAATTCTGGCATGGGTGGGAACGAAAGGGGAGGTGCGCTTTGAGGCCTCGAGTGCTGGTCGTGAACGGCCCTAACCTGAACCTTCTGGGCAGCCGCGACCCGGTCCAATACGGCACCACTACGCTGGCCGAAATCGAGCGGGGCATCGAGCGGCTGGCCGACGAATTGGGCGCGGAGGTGAATTTCTTCCAGGCCAACGGCGAGGGGGAGATCATCGACCGTCTGCACGCCTGCCGGGGTGAGGCCGACGCCGTTGTTTTGAACCCGGGCGCCTACACCCACTACAGCTACGCCCTGCGCGACGCGGTTGAGGCCATCGGGTTGCCGGTGGTCGAGGTCCATCTGTCCAACATCCACGCCCGCGAGGAGTTTCGCCGCCACTCGGTGATCTCACCGGCGGCTCGAGGCGCGATCGCCGGGTTCGGCGCGGTCTCCTACGAATTGGGGCTGAGGGCCGCGCTCGCCCTGATCGCCACGGAGAAGCGATGAGTGGGAGTGTGGCGGCCCCGCGGCCGGCCCGCAGCACGGGCGTTGTGCGGGCCAAGGCGGCTCCGAGGCGTCGTGCATCGAAGACGAGCGAGGGGCCGGCCGCGCGCCGCGAGCGGTTCATGTTGCGACTGACAAAGGCGGTGCCGGAAGCAGGCGCGGCCCTGATCAGCTACCTGCCCAACGTGCGCTATCTCACAGGGTTCACCGGGTCGGCCGGGCGGCTGCTGGTGACGGCGGATCGAGCGGTCCTGGTCACCGACGGCCGCTACCGCTTCCAGGCCGTGGAGCAGGCGCCGGACGTTGAGCTCGTAGTCACTCCCGACCCGCCGGTGGAAGCTCTGGCGGGGCTGGTTCGCGAGATGGCGCGGGGCCGGCTCGCGGTCGAGGCGCATGCGCTGACCTGGGAAGAGTCCGAGGAGATGCGCCGGACGTGGACCGGTGTGGAGTTGGTTCCATCCGGCCGGCTCGTCGAGGAGATCCGCCAGGTCAAGGAGGAGTCGGAGCTCGCGGCCGTCCGGCGCGCGGCGGCTCTGGCGGAGGGTGCGTTCCTGTACGTGCTCAGCCGGATGAAGCCCGGAATGCGTGAGCGCGAGGTGGCCACGATCCTCGATGCGGCCATGCTCCAGGCCGGCGCCGACTCCGCGTCTTTTCCCACGATCGTGGCGTCCGGGAAGAACGCGGCGCTGGCGCATCACCAGCCCGGCAACGCAGAGCTGAAGATAGGGGAGTTCATCGTCATCGATTTCGGCTGCGTCGCGGACGGCTACTGCTCGGATGAGACCCGCACGGTGGTGATCGGGAGGGTCTCCGGCCGCCACCGGGAGGTCTACGACGCCGTCAAGGCCTCACAGGCGGCGGGTCTGGCGGCCGTCAAGCACGGGGCGAGTTGCGGAGATGTCGATCGGGCGGCTCGCTCGGTGATGGAGGCTGCCGGCTTGGGCGCGGCCTTCGAGCACTCGACGGGTCATGGGGTGGGCATGGAGATCCATGAGGCGCCGAGGCTCAAGGCCGGCTCGGATGATAAACTCACTTCTCGCATGGTCGTCACCGTCGAGCCGGGGGCCTACATCAAGGACTTCGGCGGAGTGCGGATCGAGGATCTGGTGGTGGTCGGCGCGAAGGGACCCGAGGTGCTGACCGTCGCTCCCAAGGAGTTGATCATCCTGTAGCGCCGCCCCGCGCCGGGACAAGGAGAGTTCCAGTGGCTACGACCAACGACCTCAAGAACGGAATGACGCTGGACATCGACGGGACTCTGTTCAACGTCGTCGAGTTCCAGCACGTCAAGCCCGGCAAGGGTGGGGCGTTCGTGCGCACCAAACTGAAGAACGTGCGCACCGGCGCCGTCCTGGATCGGACCTTCCGTGGCGATGAGCCCGTCAAGGTGGCCATGATGGAGAAGCGCGAGATGCAGTACCTCTACGGGGAGCACGGCGACTTCGTCTTCATGGACACCCAGACCTACGACCAGGTGACGGTGCCGGGTTCGGTGATGGGCGGCGCCTCGAAGTGGCTCAAGTCGGGCACTATGGCCATCGTCGTCTCGCACGAGGGCACCCCGATAACGGCGGAACTGCCGGCGGCCGTGGAACTCGAGATCACGCAGACCGAGCCGGGCGTGAAGGGCGACCGAGTTTCCGGGGCCACCAAGGCGGCGACGCTGGAGACCGGAGCCGTGGTTCAGGTGCCCCTGTTCGTCGAGACGGGCGATCGGATCAAGGTCGACACCCGCTCCGGGGAGTACCTCACCCGAGTCCAGTGATGACAAGAGGCGAGTCCGGCAGCGCACCTCCTCGCCGCTCGCAAGCCCGGCGGCTCGCCCTCGAGATCCTCTATGAGGCCGACGTCCTGGGCCGCAAGCCCGAGGACGTGCTCGCGGGTGGGGGCGCCGTGACCGCGTGGTCACCGGCCGATGAGTTCACCGAAGACCTGGTGCTGGGGGTGGCTCGCGAGCGCGATGCCCTGGACGCGGCGATCAGGCGGCTTGCTCACAACTGGACCATCGAGCGCATGCCGATCATCGACCGCAACCTCTTGCGCATCGGCGCGTTCGAGCTGTTCCACCGCCCCTCGGTGCCGGTGGCCGTGGTCATCAACGAGGCTGTGGAGTTGGCCAAGTTGCTCTCCACTGAGGACTCCGGACGATTCGTGAACGGGCTGCTCGGGCGTCTGGCCGAAGAGGTGCGAGGCGGCGGTGATCCCACACCGGGCGGTGCCGGGGAACAGACGCCGGGCGGTGCCGGGGAACAGATGCCCGGGAGAGCGGAGAGCCCGGAGCTTTGAAGGGTGGGCACGTGCGCCGTTCTGCCGGCATAGCTCCTCCCGAGGCGGGGGGCTGGATTCGCCGGCTCTGGCCGCTGGTGTCCAAGCGGCGCTTTCCACTCGCGGCGACGGTGGCCGGAGCGCTGATCGGCCTCGGCGCCTCTTCGGTGATGCCTCTCATCCTCCGGGCGACCGTGGACAAGTCGGTGCTGAAGCATGTCAGTCCCATCGGGCCCTGGCTGGCGGCCTTGCTGGGCCTGGGTTTGATCCAGGTGATCGGCAGCGCGGCCCGGCGATGGTATGCGGGCATGATCAGCTTCGACATCGAGTACGACCTGCGAAACGCCATCTACGACCACCTGCAGAGACTGGACTTTGGGACCCAGGACCGCCTCGAGACCGGGCAGGTCGTCTCGCGCGCCAACAGTGACGTCCGGCTGATCCAGATGTTCCTGGGGTTCGCTCCGTACATGACGGGCAACCTGGTGATGCTGGTCATCTCGGCGGTTCTGATGTTCGTGCTCAGCCCCGTGCTGGCAGCGGTTTGCCTGGCCGTGGTCCCGGCGGTTGTGGTCGCGACGCTACGCATTCGCACGCGCGTGTTCCCGGCAACCTGGGACGCCCAGCAGAGGGCCGGCGAGGTTGCGGGGGTGGTGGAGGAGTCGGTCTCGGGCATCCGCGTGGTGAAGGCTTTCGCGGCCGAGGACGGCCAACTTCACTGGCTGGAGGATGCGGCGGCGGGTCTGTTCCGCTCTCGAGTACGCAACGTCAACCTGAGGGCCCGCTATGTGCCATTTATTCAGGTGCTTCCGATGTTGGGCATGGTCGGCCTGCTCGCGGTCGGAGGGCGCATGGTGCTCTCGGGGAGCTTGAGCCTCGGGACCTTCCTGGCCTTCAACACCTACCTGCTCCAGATCGTCATCCCGGCGCGGATGATGGTGATGGTCATCGCGGGGGCCCAGATGGCTCGGGCCGGGGCAGAGCGGATCCTGGAGTTGCTGGACTCCGCTCCCAAGGTGGTGGATGCCCCGGAGGCGAAGGCGTTGCCGGACATCAAGGGGGACATCGACTTCGACGATGTCACTTTTGGGTACTTGCGCTCTCAGCCGGTTCTGAACGGCTTCAGCATGAAGGTCAGAGCCGGAGAGAGCGTGGCGCTGGTCGGTGGGAGTGGATCGGGCAAGTCCACCGTTGCGCTGCTGCTTCCTCGCTTCTACGACGCGCAGGGCGGCCGGGTGCTCGTGGACGGCCACGATGTGCGCGAGGTGCGGGTTGCCGACTTGCGCGGAGGCATCGGCGTTGTGTTCGAGGAGGCCTTCCTGTTTTCCGGGTCGATCCGCGCCAACATCGCCTACGGCTGTCCCGACGCCTCGCTTGAACAGGTCCGTGCGGCGGCGCGCGCCGCTGAGGCCGAGGCGTTCATCGAGGTCCTTCCCGACGGCTACGAGACGGATGTGGGCGAGCGGGGACTGACTCTTTCCGGGGGGGAGCGCCAGCGAATCGCGTTGGCTCGAGCGCTGATCCAGGACCCGAAGATCCTGGTGCTCGACGACGCCACCTCGGCGGTGGACGCGCACGTAGAGGCGGGGATCCACGCGACGTTGCGCCGGCTGATGAAGGGGCGCACGGCGCTGATCATCGCGCACCGTCGATCGACGCTGGCGCTGGCCGACCGCATCGTGGTCGTGGACGCGGGCGGGGTGGCTGCCGATGGGAGCCACGAACACCTGATGGCGAACTGCGAGCTGTACCGGCGATTGCTCACGGGGGTTTCCGACTCCGCCGAGGGTGAAGAGGGCGGTGAGGTCGTCGGCGCCGCTGGATCCGAAGCCGGGGCGAGCGGATGGCCTTCCGGAAACGGCGAGGGTGAGGGGGCGAGGGGCTCGGCGTTGCGTCGCTCGGCGAGCGTTTCCGAGCAGGCTGGGGCGATGGTCGGGACACCGGTACGTCCGGCTCCGCGCGCCGCCATGCGCTCGGGTGGACAAGGCGGGCACGGCGGGTTCTTTGCCGACATCGTTCCCGACGAGAAACTGATGGCTCAGCTCGCCAAGCTCCCCGCGGCTAATGCGCAGCCCAATGTGGATCTGGAGGAAGCGGCCCGGCCGGAGGCCGGGTTCCGCCTGGGGCGCTTCCTGCGGTCCTACTGGTGGGCGCTGGTGGTGGGGGCGGTACTGGTCGGGCTCGACACTCTGACGCAGCTTGCCGGCCCGGCTTTGGTTCGCACGGGTGTGGATCGCGGCGTCTTGGGTCACAGCTACTCAGCACTGCGCTCGGCGAGCCTGGCATTCCTTGGAGTGATTGCGGTGGCCTTCGTCGTCTCGCGCGGACAGCAGCGCTGGATGGGCCGGCAGTCCGAACGGATGCTCTATTCCTTGCGCGTCAAGGTGTTCGCCCAACTGATGAGGTTGGGGATGGACTTCTACGACCGGGAGATGGCCGGTCGAGTGATGACTCGTATGACGAGCGACGTCGAGGCGATGTCACAGTTCCTGGGGGAGAGCCTGCCAAGCCTGGCGGTCAGCGTGCTGACTTTGCTCGGCGTGACCGCGGCGTTGTTCACGATGAATCCCAAGCTGGCGGTGCTGATGGTGGTGGTTCCGTTGCCGCTTGCGGGACTGACCTGGTGGTTCCGCCGGGAGAGCGACCGCGCTTACCTTCGCGTTCGCGACCGGATCGCCGCGGTGATGGCCAGCTTCCAGGAAAGCGTCTCGGGAGTGCGCGTGGCGCAGGCGTTCACTCGGGAGGGTCGCAACATGAGCGACTTCCGCCTTGTGGCGCGCGAGCACCTGGACGCCCGGTTGGAGGGTCAGCGCCTGGCGGCGATCTACTTCCCGGCCGTGGAACTGGTCGGGTCGCTGAGCATGGTGGCGATCCTGGCCTACGGTGCGCACCTGGTGAGTCGAGGACAGCTCACGGCCGGTGTGCTGATCGCGTTCCTGCTGTACTTGAACCAGTTCTTCGGGCCCATTCAGCAGCTATCCCAGATCTTCGACTCCTATCAGCAGGCGCGCGCGGCGGTGGTCAAGATCTCGGGGCTGATGGAGACGCAGCCGTCCACGGCGGAGCGCCTCGGCACGCTCGAGCTGGCGGAGGTCAAGGGCGAGGTGGTTCTGGAGAACGTTCGCTTCCGCTACTCCGAGGACGCTGCTTGGGCCCTGGACGGGGTGAGTGTTCGGGTGGCACCCGGTGAGACCCTGGCGCTGGTAGGGGAGACGGGGGCGGGCAAGTCCACCGTTATCAAGCTGGTCACTCGCTTCTACGACCCGACCGAGGGCAGGGTGCTGGTGGACGGGATGGACCTGCGTGAGGTCTCTGTGCGCTCCTATCGGCGTTTCCTGGGTGTGGTTCCGCAGGAGCCGTTCCTGTTCACCGGAACTATTCGCGACAACATCGCCTTCGCCCGCCCGGGGGCGAGCGACGCGGAGGTGGAGGAGGCGGCGCGCGCGGTGGGCGCTCACGAGTTCGTCGCTATGCGACCGGAAGGCTACCTTGCTCCGATCACGGAGCGGGGGGGCTCGCTCTCCGCCGGGGAGCGCCAGCTCATTGCGTTGGCGCGGGCGTGGCTGGCCGACCCGAGGATCCTGGTGCTGGATGAGGCGACCTCCAGCCTCGATGCGGCCACCGAGGCGCGGGTGCAGCGAGGGATGGGCGTTCTCTCGCACGGCAGGACGGTGATGGTGGTTGCCCACCGGCTGGCGACCGCACGTCGGGCCGATCGCATCGCCGTCGTGGAACACGGGCGCATCGTGGAACTGGGAGCCCACGACGAGTTGGTGGCGCGCGGCGGGAAGTACGCCGAGCTCTGGCAGACGTGGCAGACGTGGGAGGGCGTGCGGGCAGTCGACATTGCCGGAAGGTAGCGGTATGACCGAGACCCTGAGGGGGGAGATCGTGCGCGAGCAGATCCCCGGAGCCGCTCCGGTCGGCGAGCATTCGTGGTCGAGGCCGGAGATGTGAGGAGGCTTCCGTGAGGGGGGTCCACACTCTGAGGTCCGAGTATTGTTCCCTCGTAGAACCGCTCTCCGGGTGGGGTGGGCCATGCCACTGGTGATGGGGGTCGACTCCTCGACGCAGTCGACCAAGGTCGAGATTCGCGACGCCGACGCCGGCGAATTGGTTGCCACGGGCAAGGCGGCGCATCCGCCGACCAGGCCGCCGCGCAGCGAGCAGGATCCTGCCGCCTGGTGGTCGGCGTTCGAAGAAGCGATGGCGCAGGCCGGCGGTCCGAATGTGGCGGCGGCTGCCGTCGGCGGGCAGCAACACGGCATGGTCTGCCTTGACTCGTCGGGCAGGGTGATCCGTCCCGCGAAACTATGGAACGACACTGAGTCGGCGCCGGAGGCGGCGGAGCTGGTTGCCCGGCGAGGCGCGGCATGGTGGGCGGAGGCGTGCGGCAGCGTGCTGGTCGCGTCCTTGACGATTACCAAGCTGGCCTGGTTGGCCCAACACGAACCGGATGCGCTGGCGCGTGTGGCGAAGGTGCTGCTTCCTCACGATTGGCTCACCTATCGCCTGACGGGTGAGTTCACCACCGACCGAGGCGAGGCTTCGGGCACCGGATACTGGTCTCCTCGCGAAGAGCGTTGGCGCCCCGATCTACTGAAGATGGCGTGTGGGCTGGATGAGAGCGTGCTGCCCAAAGTGTTGGGCCCCTTGGAGTCCGCCGGTGCGTGGCGTGGCGCGGTCGTGGGGTCGGGCACCGGGGACAACATGGCGGCCGCACTGAGCGTGGGACTGCGTCCCGGCGACGTGGCGATTTCCCTGGGGACCTCGGGCACGGTGTTCTCGGTGTGCGCCTCGCCCACCAGCGACGCCACGGGAGCCGTGGCAGGTTTCGCCGACGCCACGGGCAACTACCTGCCACTGGTGTGTACGCTCAATGCCACCAAGGTCACCGACGCGTTTGCCCGCGTGCTTTCGGTGGGGCAGAGGGGGTTCGAGGAGCTTGCGATTTCCGCGTCTCCCGGAGCCGGGGGAGTCGTGGTGGTTCCCTACCTGGATGGGGAGCGCACGCCAAACCGTCCGGACGCGACGGGCGCCATGGTGGGCTTTCGCTCGGACGTCACGCCCGCTCAGGTGGCAAGAGCCGCTTTCGAGGGTGTGGTTTGCGGACTGCTGGATGGACTGGACGCGATGGGCGCTGCCGGAGTCGAGACGAGCAGGGGCCGGCTGTTCCTTGTGGGAGGAGGCTCCCGCTCGATCGCCTACCGGCGCGTGGTTGCGGATCTGGCGGGCCGGATCGTGACGGTGCCGGAAGAGCGGGAGCACGTGGCGGCGGGGGCCTGCGTCCAGGCGGCGGCGGTCCTTCACGGCAAGCAGCCGGCGGAGGTGGCGGAGGCCTGGGGCTTCGGTGGGGGGGAGACGGTCGAGCCCGATCTCGGAGTGGATCGTGAGTCGATCCGCGGCCGTTATGCCGAGGCCGCAAGGGTGCGCGAGTAGAGACCGCCGTTATTGGCCGTGAACGGAGGGGTTGAGGGCCGGGCCGGGTCGCCGGGAGACGGCGCCTTGACCCGGCTCTGAACAGGCCATCAGAATGGCGCCCAGAGCACTTGTGGTGGGGGCAAGGCCTGGATCAGCGATGCACTTTTGCTCGCATCCGCGAATCAGGCCCGGCGAAAGGAACAGATTGGGACCCGCGGCGGGTCGGACGACGGGACCTGCGACGCGCCCGATGTCTGTGGTCCCGGTGGACGTGTAGCGCCGGATGTCGATCGAAGGGGGGAACCGCCAGTGCGTCCGAGGCGTGTGGTTCCGGCGGGCGGGATAGCGGTCGGCTTCAGGGTGACGGCCGGTCTGACCCTCTTGGCTTTGGTGATGGCCGGCTGTGGGGGACCCGACCGGCCGCGGGCCGGCGTGGGAGCGGGCCCGAACTCGGAGACTGTTGCGCTGGAGGAGACTGCCACAACCGGCGCGGAGACAACGACGACTGGTGCTGCGACTCCGACAGCGGGGACGGGCACGTCTCGGTCGGGAGCGCCGAGCCCAGTCGCGTCAGGAGCCAGGACGACGTCGGCGCTCACCGCAAGCGACCGGGGTGTCACCAAGGACTCCGTGCTGCTTGCATGGCTCGCCATGGACCAGGCGACGATGGCGGAAGGGTCCGCGATGGGGCTGACCGTCCCCACCTACGCGACGGAAGACTACCTTGCCCCCTACGTGAAGGAGATCAACGCCGGCGGAGGTATCAACGGGCGCAAGCTGAATGTGAAGGTGGTCACCTACACGCCCCTGCAGGAGGACAACATGCAAGCCGCGTGCGTGGCGGTGGCCGAGGACCTCAAGGCGTTCGGAGCCGTTGCCCTGGCCGGCTTCTATGGCGACGCCGAGGTGTGCCTGGCGAACAAGCAGGTTCCCACTCTGAGCTTCAATGCCTCTTCGGAGGATCTCTTGTTTCGCCGCGAGAAGGGTTGGATTCGCGAGACCGTTATGAACAAGGACCGGACGGTCAAGAACTGGGTCGACTGGATGCTGGGATCCGGCATCGCCACGCCTTCCAGCCGCATCGGGGTCTTCTGGGCGGACCTGCCCGAAGATCAGGGTGTGGCGAAGAACGTCTTCTTGCCGTACCTGAAGTCGCGAGGGCTGAACGTGGCGCAAACATTCATCTTCTCCTCCGACTACTCCCGAGTAGCGCTGGACAGCAACTCGGCCGTACTTCGGTTCAAGAGTTCCAACGTGAACCTGGTGCTCCCGCTGGCGAACTACTTCTACAACACGTTCTTCTTGAACCAGGCAGACAGCCAGAACTTCCGGCCGAAGTACGCCGCCTCGGACTTCGCGCAGGTGGCGGTCGACGCCACCAGCGGGGCCTACAGCGCCAACCAGTGGGATCGAACAAGAGCCTTGACTTCCTTGCGCACGGGGGAGATCGCCGCGGGCAAGCCGATGGCCTCCGCGCAGAAGCAGTGCCTGGATGCCTACCAGCGCAATGGAGGAAAAACCCTGCAGAACAACACGGATCGGGACTACGCGCTCTTCGTGTGCGAGCACGTGTGGCTGTGGGCGAAGGTGGCGAGGCTTGCGGGGCGGAACCTGACCAGGGTGGGATTCCTCGCCGCGCTGGATTCCATAGGAACCCACGACGAGCGCGTCGCATTGACGGATCTGCTCACTTACCGCAAGGGCAAGTATGACGGAGCCGATCGCTACGCCGTCGTCGAGTGGCGCAAGGAATGCAAGTGCTACCACCAGGTGGAGGGGTTTCGCCGGGGAACCTGGTAGAGGGCGGACCGGAGGGGGGATCGGCGTGGGGAGGTCGTGGCGCTGCAGGCGTTCCGGGGCGGTGTTGCCGAAAGCGGCTCGTGGAGCCGGACCAAGACTTCGCTCGCTCGCGGCTGTCTGGCTCGGTGTCGTCGTTGTGCTTGGGGCGACCGGATGTGGGGGTTCCGGGGACGGCAAGGCGGCCCGCGTGTCTCCCTCTTCGTCCGCCGTGTCGGCCGGCGCGACGGCGGATGAGACTGTCGTGAGCGATACGCCGGCCGGCTTCTCGATCGCTGCGCTGGGCGCGAGTCCCCCAGTCAAGAGTTCGCAGGGAGGGACGGTGGGACCTCGCGCTCCCGCCGGCCTTGGAGCGACCGACCGCGGGGTGACGAAGGAGTCCGTGCTGCTCGGCTGGCTGGCCATCGACGAGTCGGCGATGGCGCAGGGGGCCAGCTTCGGCATGACCACCCCGTCCTACCCGGGGGGAGACTTCCTCGAGCCGTTCGTCAAGGAGGTCAACGCTGCGGGCGGCATTAACGGGCGGAAGCTGTCGGCGCAGGTTGTCACGTACAACCCGCTGTCCATGGACGACATGCAATCGGCTTGCGTAAAGCTGGGGGAGGACCTGAAGGTCTTCGGGGCCGTCACGCCATTCGGCTACTACGGCGATGCCCAGGTCTGCTTGGCAAGCAAGGAGATCCCGACGGTCACGATGAACCCGGCCTCGGTCGACACCCTCTACCGGCGGGAGAAGGGCTGGATCCGGCTCACTGTCATGAGCAAGGATCGCATGCTCAAGAACTGGGTCGACTGGGCCGTGACGTCGGGTCTGGCCAGCGGCTCGAAGAAGATCGGTGTTTGGTGGCAGGACGTTCCGGAGGATCAGGCCGTCGTCAATGACGTGCTGCTTCCCTACATGAAGTCCCGAGGGCTCAACGTGGCCAGCACGTTCGTGTTCTCCTCGGACAATACTCGGGCCCCCGTCGAGTCCACAAGCGCCGTCCTGAGATTCAAGAGCGCGAACGTGGACGTCGTTTGGCCGGTGGGCAACTACTTCGTCAACACCTTCTTCCTGACCCAGGCGAAAGCGCAGGACTTCCATCCGAAGTACACCGCGTCGGACTTCGCCCAACTCTCGCTCGATACGACGAGTTCCGGCTACGAGACCAGCCAGTGGGACGGGACCAAGGCCGTCACCGTTCTCCTTACTGGGGAGATGGCCGCGGGCAAGCCGACGAGGTCCAGCGGCAAGGAATGCCTGGATGTGCATGCGAAGTTCGGCGGCAAGCCGCTGCAGAACAACGCGGACAGGGACTACCTCATGTTCACCTGCGAGCACCTTGCCCTTTGGGTCAAGGCCGCGAGACAGGCAGGTGCGAACCTCACGAGGAAAGGCTTTCTGGCGGAGATCGATTCGCTGGGCACCTACGCTGATCGGGTTGCTATCTCGGATCCGCTCACCTACCGCAAGGGCAAGTATGACGGAGCCGATCGCTACGCCGTCGTCGAGTGGCGCAAGGAATGCACGTGCTACCACCAGGTGGAGGCATTCCGCGCCGGTCGCTGGTGACGAAGGCGGTAGCCGGGCGGCCGCGAACGAGGGCGCTGGTAGGAGGGACGCGGAGACTCCGGACGGGACCGGGGCAACGCGCGCGAACACCGCACGTCCTGTCCGGACCCGGCGGGTGCATAAGCCGCGCTCAGGCGGCACCCGCGGTCCCCCGAACCGACACCCACGCGCACGCTTGACACGCGCGCGATCTGTGTGACACTTGTGTGGCACAATCGAAAGGAGACGCAATGACGACAGTAAGCATCCGGGACCTGGCAAGGGGGGCGTCCGCGGTCGTAGCGGGGGTCGCGCGAACCGGCCGCCCGGCTATCGTCGCCCGCTACGGCAAACCCGTTGCCGCCGTGGTCGCCATCGACCCCGACGCCCTCGAGGACTGGGTGCTGGCCAACGCTCCGGAGTTTGTCCGCGGAATGAAGGCCGCGGAGGCCGAGTATGCGCGCGGGCAAACGGCTGGCCTCGAGGACTTCCTGGCCGGACTGGATCGCCCTGCGGCCGCGAAGAGGCTCGCTGGGGACAAGGCCTTGCGGCTTGCCGACAAGACGGGCCGGCCGGCGGTTGCGCGACCCGGGAAGATCTCCGTGCGCAAGGAAGCCGCCCCAGGCAAAGTGCCCAAGGCCGGCCCGACGAGAGCCCGCGCTCACTGAGTCGCGCGCGTGATGCGCCGACGCATCGACCTGTCGAAGCGCGCTCAGCGCGACCTGCGGGCCATGCCGCCGGCCGGCCGGGAGTCCATGGCCCAAGCGCTGCGGGGTTTCGCCACAGGTGCATCCAATCTCGACCTGCGCCCCCTCCATGGCCGGGAGCCCTGGCACCGGTTGAGGGTTGGTTCCCACCGCATCATCTACCGGCCCACTCCAGACGGGTTCCTCGTCTACCGGGTGATCGACCGAAGCGAGTTGGAGCGTGTGGTCGCCGGTCTGTAGCGTCCCGTCCCAATCACGCCAGAGGCGGGTGCTTGCGGCTCGGCAAGGCCGTCTGACATGGTGAACGACCGTGAGAGGCGTGGTTGCCATGGTCGAATGGCGGGGGGATCGGGCGTGCTTTTGCCGGAGTCAGAGCAATCGGGAGGGGCGTTGGTGGACCAAGGCACGCCCGTGCTGGAAGCCCGAAACGTCACCTTCAGCTACGGCTCGGTACAGGTCTTGTTCGGGGTGGACCTGGAAGTGCGCCAAGGCGAGGCGGTCGCCCTGCTTGGCACCAACGGGGCCGGCAAGTCCACGGTGCTTCGTAACATCTCGGGCTTGAGCGTTCCCTCCAACGGCGCCGTCTTCTTCCAAGGGCGCGACGTGACGAAGATCCCGGCCGAGCGGCGGGTGCGCCTGGGGATCACCCACGTTCCGGGCGGGCGCAGCGTGTTCCCCTCCCTGTCGGTGCTGGAGAACTTGCGCACGAGCGCCTACTTCATCAACAACCGCAGGAAGGTGGAGGAGGGGATCGATCGAGTCTTCGCATCTTTCCCCGAGCTTGCGGACCGGCAGAGCCAGCGGGCGGGGACACTGTCGGGCGGGCAGCAGCAGATGCTGGCCATCGGGCGAGCGTTATTGACCAAGCCCGTGCTACTCATGGTCGACGAGCTTTCCCTGGGTCTGGCGCCGGTGGTCGTCGAGCGCCTGGCGGGGTTCGTGCGAGAGCTTCAGCAGCAGGGAGTGAGCCTGCTTCTGGTGGAGCAGTCGGTCAACGTGGCGCTGTCGGTCTGCGACCGCGCCTACTTCTTGGAGCGAGGCAGGGTCCGCTTCTCCGGTCCTACGGCCGACCTGCTCGACCGCCCCGACATCCTGCGCTCGGTGTTCCTCAGCCACGCGAGATCCGCTCTTGCGCCGGGGCATGAAGGGCGTGGAGACGACAGGACCGCTGGAGGAGCGCGATGAGCGGGTCCTCGTTCCAGATCACCCCCGCGGTCCTCCTACTCGGAGTCATCGTCGGCCTTGCCTACGCATCCCTCGCCATGGGGCTCGTGCTGACCTACAAGTCCAGTCGCGTGGTGAACTTTGCTCACGGCGAAGTGGGGGCGCTGGCGGCGGCCCTGCTGGCATGGCTGGTCAACGACCACAAGGTTGCATTCTGGACGGCCCTGGTGGCGATGATGGCGTTGGCGGCGGTCATGGGGATGGGTGCGGAGCGCCTCGTGGTGCGCAGGCTCTCCCAGGCCCCCCGGGTCATCGTGCTCGTGGCCACGCTGGGACTCGCACAACTGTTTCTGTTCGGGACCTTGCTCACGACCTCGCGCATCAAGAACAAGGGCCCGGGCTTCCCGATGCCGTTCAAGTTCCAGTTCGAGGTGGGACCCTTGGTGCTCAACGCCAGCCACCTTCTGATCATCATCCTGGTACCTGTGTCGGCCCTGGTCCTGGCCGCATTCTTCAAGTTCACGAAGCTCGGCACGGCGGTGCGCGCCTCGGCGGAGAATGCCGACTCGGCGCGGCTGTCCGGGATCAGCGTCAACCGGGTCTCCAGCCTCGTGTGGGCGCTGGCGGCAGTCCTGTCGGCCATCACCGGCGTGCTGCTCGGGCCCGGCAAGGCGCTGCTCGCCACCGAGTCCATGGGACCAGGCCTCATGGTGCGGGCTCTGGCAGCCGCCGTGTTCGCGCGTATGGTGAGCCTGCCCAAAGCCTTCATCGCCGGGGTCGGCATCGGCGTGATCGAGCAGGTCATCTTCTTCAACCGGCCGCTGTCGGGCCAGGTCGAGTTGGCCCTGTTCTTCGTGGTGATCGCCGGTCTGCTCATGCAGGCACGTGAAGGTGTGCGAAAGGAGGAGGCATCCTCCTGGTCGTTCACGAGCGTGTCGCGCGCGCTCCCCCGCGAGTTGGCGGAGAGCCTGTGGGCGAAGTCGCAGGGCTGGGTGTTGGGGTTGGGGGCCTTGGCGCTGGGGGCCGCCGCGCCGGTGTTCCTCTCCAACAGTCAGACATTCCTGGCCACCACCGTGCTGGTGTTCGCCATGGTGGCCCTGTCGGTCACGGTGCTCACCGGCTACGCCGGCCAGATCTCGCTTGGGCAGTTCGCGTTCGTGGGACTGGGTGCGGCGTTCTCCTACCAGCTCTCCGCCAACTTTCACTTCCCGTTCCCGCTCGCGGTGGCCTCGGCCGCTCTGCTCGGCGGTCTGATCTCGGGCCTGGTGGGCATCCCGGCTCTTCGAGTCAAGGGGCTTCACCTGGCCGTGGCCACTCTCGCCTTGGCTCTGGTGACGCAGTCCTGGCTGATGGGACAGACCTGGATGGCAGGCTCAGGCGTCATCGCGGCCCGGCCGGCCGTCGGCGGGTTCTCCTTCGATACCCAGAAGCGCTACTACTTCCTGGTTCTGGCCGTCCTGGCGCTTACCGTTCTCGGCGTACGGAACCTGACCCGAAGCGGGATCGGGCGGCGGATGGTAGCCGTGCGAGACAACGAGGTGGGGGCGTCCAGCTTCGCGCTCTCGCCGGTCAGGGCCAAGATCACCGGTTTCGCCATAGCGGGCACGCTCGCGGCCCTGGCGGGGGCGCTCTACGGGCACTGCCTGCAACGTTTCTCCCCGGGGACGTTCCCCGCGACCGAGAGTTTGAGGGTGGTCGCTATCGCCGTCATCGGTGGTCTGGGATCGGTACCGGGCGCGATTGCCGGCGCGGGGATCGTGGTCGGGCTGGAGCGACTGGTCAAGGTCGCCTACCTGGGCTTGCTCACGACGTCGGTCGGGCTGCTGGCCTTGCTACTGTTCGTCCCTCGGGGCCTGGCGGGAATCGGCGCCGGCTTCCGCGACCGACTGCTCGACCTGGTCGGGGCCCGCAAGCTGAAGGCTCTGGAGGAGCGGGAGGAGGTCGAGTTCGAGAGGGCCGTCGCGGCCGAAGTGGCCGGATCCGCCCTGTCCTCTACGGTGATCGTCCAGGAAGAGGAAAGGCAGGAGAGGCAGGCCAAGGCGGCGCACAAGCCGGTCATTAGGGCCTCGGCGCCCGACGCGCCGTTCGTCCTGGAGGGCCACGGGATCAACCTGCACTTCGGCGGCGTTGTGGCACTGGACGATGTGAGCATCTCGGTCCACACGGGTGAGGTGCTCGGCATCATCGGTCCAAACGGCGCAGGGAAGACGACCCTTTTCGACGTGATCTGCGGGCACACGGAACCGCAGTCGGGCCGGCTGTTGTTCAACCGTGGGGACATCACCGACCTTGCCCCGCACGAGCGGGCTCATCTCGGTCTGGTGCGCTCCTTCCAGGATGCGCGATTGTTCCCCGGCTTGACGGTGCTGGACACGGTGCGCCTGGCGCAGGAGAGGCACCGGATGACCCGCATCATCCCGGCGCTGCTGTCTCTGCCGTCCAGCCGCGTGGCAGAGAAAGAGAAGATGGACAAGGCCGATGGGCTGATCGAGATGATGGGCCTGGTGGCTTTCCGGGATCGTCTGGCGGCGGAGCTGTCAACCGGCACCCGGCGCATCCTGGACATGGCCTGCATGTTGGCGCTGGAGCCGAGTCTGCTGCTGCTGGACGAGCCCAGTGCCGGGATCGCCCAGAAAGAGGTCGAGGCCCTGGGTGAGTTGCTCATTTCGATTCGCAAACGCACCAACACCACGATGGTCATCATCGAGCACGACATCCCGTTGGTGAGCGGGCTCTCCGACCGCCTGATGGCGATGGAGTCCGGCAAGGTGATCTGCGTCGGCGATCCCAAGTCGGTCCTGGCCCATCCACAGGTCGTCGCGGCGTATCTGGGTTCGAGCCAGGAGATGGTGCAGCGCTCGGGCACGGCTGTGAGACCCAAGACCACCCAGAAGAAGGCCCGGGTCACGCAAGCCAAGCAAGAGGAGGAGGCGCCCAAGGCCCGCAAGCCTCGGGCCGCGGCGGCTCAGGCCACTTCGGCACCGGAGATCCGCAAGCCGAAGGCGGGCAAGGAAGAGGCGCCCAAGGCCCGCAAGCCTCGGGCCGCGGCGGCTCAGGCCACTTCGGCACCGGAGATCCGCAAGCCGAAGGCGGGCAAGGAAGAGGCGCCCAAGGCGCGCAAGCCTCGGACCGGCGGAGGCTAGCACTGTTGCGGACCGGGGACGGGGGAGTGTAGAGTGCGTCCTGCCCACCTTTAAGGGATGGTCCTGGGAGGCCAGAAAGGAGGCGCGCGGTGCCACGCACACACGAAAGTCGAGGCTCTTCCCGTGTAACGGGGAGAGCATTTTTTGTGCCCGCGTCCGGCTTGCGCGCCCGGTTGGCGAAGGGGGTGGGGCGGCCGTGAAGGTCGTGATGGATTCGGCGGAGATCGCACGAGCGCTTTCGCGCGTCGCGCACGAGGTACTGGAGCGCAACAAGGGCGCGGCGGGCCTTGTTTTCGTGGGCATCCACACCCGTGGGGTGGACCTGGCCCGACGCCTGGCCGAGAGGGTGGCGGAGATCGAGCAGATCGAGATTCCGGTGGGAGTGCTGGATGTGGGGCTCTACCGCGACGACATCAGCACGCGGCAGCCCTCGCCGCTGGGGCCAACATCCCTTCCGTTCTCGGTGGATGGCTGCACCGTGGTTCTCGTGGACGACGTGCTCTACACCGGACGCACCATTCGGGCCGCGATCGACGCACTGATCGACTACGGTCGCCCAAGGGCCATTCAGCTCGCCGTGCTCGTGGATCGGGGCCATCGCGAACTTCCGATCCGCGCCGACTTCGTCGGCAAGAACGTGCCCACATCGGCGCGGGAGGACGTGTCCGTGCTCCTCGTCGAGGTGGACGGGGAAGATGGCGTGCGGATCGGGGAGAGGGAGGAGGCGTGAAGCGGCACTTGCTGTCGGCGGCCGATCTCAGCGCGGAGGAAGTCCTGCGCATTCTCGACACCGCCGTCTCTCTCCAGGAGATCTCGGCACGGGCGATCAAGAAGGTGCCCACGCTTAGGGGCCGCACGGTCTGCAATCTCTTTTTCGAGGATTCGACCCGCACCCGCACGTCCTTCGAGTTGGCCGCCAAGCGGCTCTCGGCCGACGTGATCAACTTCTCCGCCAGGGGTTCCTCGGTGTCCAAGGGCGAGAGCCTGAAAGACACCGCCCTCACGATCGAGGCGATGGGGGTGGACGCGATCGTGATCCGCCATCCGGCCAGTGGCGCGCCTCACCGGCTGGCCGGATGGGTGAAGGGAACGGTTGTCAATGCGGGCGACGGGACGCACGAGCATCCGACGCAGGCCTTGCTCGACCTTTACACGATGCGCCAGCACTTCCCGGTGCTCGCGGGTCTGAAGGTGGCGATCGTGGGTGACATCCTGCACTCGCGGGTCGCCCGCTCCAACGTCCTGATGCTCAAGACGATGGGCGCCGAGGTGACGCTGGTTGCGCCGCCGACGCTGCTTCCTCCGAAGGTGGAGGCATGGGGGGTGCCGGTTTCTTTCGACGTGGATGCGGTCCTTCCCAAGACCAGCGTGGTGATGATGCTGCGCGTGCAGCGGGAACGGCTGCACGGCCAGCTCTTCCCGTCCAATCGGGAGTACTCCAGGCTCTTCGGGTTGGATCGCGAACGGCTGGAGGCGATGCCGGAAGACGCGATCGTGATGCACCCGGGCCCCATGAATCGTGGTGTGGAGATCACGGCGGATGTCGCCGACGCCCCGCGTGCGGTCATCGTGGACCAGGTGGCAAACGGCGTGCTGGTGCGCATGGCCCTTCTCTACCTGATGCTTGGGGGCCCCGAGACCGAAAAGGGGACGGTGTGAAGAACAGGCTGCTGTTGCGCGGCGGGCGGGTCATCGACCCCGCCTCGGGCCGCGACGGGGTGGCCGACGTCCTGGTCGAGGGCGAGGCGATCCTCGAGGTGGGCCGGGGACTGGAGGCGACCAAGGCGCAGGTGGTCGACTGCGCGGGGCTGGTCGTCTGTCCCGGCTTCATCGACCTCCACGCTCACCTGCGCGAGCCGGGGCGCGAGGATGAGGAGACGATCGAGACCGGCTGCCGAGCCGCGGCACTGGGTGGATACACCGCTGTTTGCGCGATGCCCAACACCGATCCGGTGGCGGACGACCCCGCGGTGTGTGAGTACCTGGCCAAGCGGGGACGGGACGTAGGACTGGCCGACGTGTACCCGGTGGGGGCCATCACGGTGGGGCTTAGGGGAGAGGCTCTGGCGGAGATGGGCACGATGGCTCGCTCGGTCGCGGCGGTCAACTTCTTCTCCGACGATGGCCATGGGGTTCAGGACGCGCTGCTGATGCGCCGGGCCCTGGAGTACTCGAGGATCTTCGACGGGGTCATCGCCGAACACTGCGAGGACGCGCAGCTCGCGGGGACGGGGCAGATGAACGAGGGCGAGGTGTCCGCGCTGCTGGGGCTGGCCGGATGGCCGGCGGTCGCCGAGGAAGCCATGATCGCGCGCGACGTGCTACTGGCGGAGTTGGCCGGCGCCCGGCTGCACGTCCTGCACCTGTCCACCGCCGGCGCGGTCGATATCGTCAGACGGGCCAAGGCGCGAAACGCCCGTATCACGGCCGAGGTAACGCCGCACCACCTCTCGCTCACCGAGGACCTGGTCGTTGGCTACGATCCCGTATACAAGGTCAACCCTCCACTTCGCACCGCGGCCGACGTTCAAGCCCTGCGGGCGGGACTGGCCGATGGGACGATCGATGCCATCGCCACCGATCACGCCCCTCACTCCACTGAGGAGAAGGAGCGGGAGTTCGAGGCTGCGCCTTTCGGGATGCTCGGGCTCGAAACGGCGCTTGGAGTTGCGATCACCGAGTTGGTCGTGCCGGGTGTGGTCGAGCTGGCGGTACTGGTGGAGAGGCTTACGGCGGGGCCGGCGCGGGTGCGCCACCTGAGCGGACACGGCGGCCCGCTCGAGGCGGGACGGCCGGCCAATCTCACCGTCTTCGACCCGGCGCGGGAATGGATGGTGGATCCGGTGGCCATGGCCTCCCGGTCGCGCAACACCCCGTGGGCGGGCGAGCGTCTGGTGGGCAAGACCCGCCACACCCTGCTGCGCGGGCAGTTCACCGTGCGCGACGGGATGGCTCAGAGATGAAGACGACCCCGGCATTGCTGGTGTTGGAGGACGGCAGCGTCTTCGAGGGTCGTTCGTTCGGGGCCTGCGGTACGGCCTTCGGAGAGGCTGTGTTCAACACCGGCATGTGCGGCTATCAGGAAGTGCTCACCGATCCCTCCTACCGCCGCCAGGTCGTCGCCATGACGGCGCCCCACATCGGCAACTACGGCGTGAACGCCGAGGACGTGGAGTCAACCGGCGTGCAGGTGGCCGCCTTCGTCGTTCGGGAGGCGGTGTCAAGACCCAGCAACTGGCGCTCGAGCGGCAGTCTGGTCGACTACCTCGCCGAAGCCGGCGTTCCCGGTATCGAGGGAGTCGACACGCGGCGACTGACGCGCAGGTTGCGGATGGAAGGCGCGATGCGTGCTGTGGTGTCCTCCGAGGATCTCAGCCCCGCTTCGCTGCTGGCCCGGGTGCGCCTGTCCCCTGAGATGGTGGGGGCGGACCTCGCTTCGGAGGTCACGTGCTCCAGGCCCTACGGGGTGAGCGCTGAAGGCAAGGCGCGCTTCAAGGTCGCGGCGTACGACTTCGGGATCAAGACCAACATCACGAGACTCCTGGCGGTGGCCGGATGCGACACGAGCGTCTACCCGGCCGCCACGCCGGCCGAAGAGATCCTGGCCACCTCGCCCGACGGGATGTTCCTATCCAACGGCCCGGGCGATCCCGCGGCGGTCACCTATGCCATCGAGGCGGTCGGCAAGCTCCTGGGACGGGTGCCGATCTTCGGGATCTGCCTCGGCCATCAACTTCTCGGTCTGGCGCTGGGCGCCAAGACCTACAAGCTCAAGTTCGGTCATCGTGGGGTGAACCAGCCGGTGAAGGACCTTGCCGCCGACCGGGTTGAGGTAACGAGCCACAACCACGGCTTCGCGGTCGAGGCGGCATCGCTGGGAGCCGAGGTGGAACCGGGGGTGTTCAAGACCCGGTTCGGGCGGGTGGTCGTCAGCCACGTCAACTTGAACGACGACACGGTGGAGGGCCTGCGCTGCCTGGACATCCCGGCCTTCTCAGTCCAGTACCACCCGGAGGCGGCCCCGGGGCCGCACGACGCCGGTCATCTCTTTGAGGAGTTCTCGGCCCTCATGACTGCGGGCAAGACGAGCGTAAGCACTGGAGCGTAGAGCGATTTATGCCACGGCCAACCCGGAAACGCGCGGGTAGGGCGATGCGGAGACAGTCGGGAGGAGCGTAGGTTGCCCCGTCGGGAAGACATCTCGAGCGTTCTGATCATCGGGTCGGGCCCGATCGTCATCGGGCAGGCGTGTGAGTTCGACTACTCGGGCACCCAGGCATGCAGGGTGCTGCGTGAGGAGGGCTACCGCGTCATCCTGGTGAACTCCAACCCCGCCACGATCATGACGGATCCGGAGTTCGCCGACGCCACCTACCTGGAGCCGATCACACCGGCGTTCGTCGAAAAGGTCATGGCCAAGGAACGCCCGGATGCGCTTCTGCCGACCCTGGGCGGACAGACGGCCCTAAACGTGGCAGTCAAGCTCGCGGAGACCGGAATCCTGGATCGCTACGGGTGCGAGCTCATCGGGGCGTCACTCGAGGCGATCCGCCGCGGCGAGGACCGGCGCGAGTTCAAGGCGACGATGCAGGCGGCGGGCCTGGACCTTCCACGCTCGGGATACGCCCGCACCCTCGAGGAAGCCCGGGTGATCGGCGAGGAGATCGGTTTTCCGATCGTCGTACGCCCTTCCTTCACCCTGGGCGGCGGTGGGTCGGGAATCGCAATGGGTGCCGAGGATCTGGTGAAGGTCTGCCGGCGAGGGATCGAGGCGTCACCCATCTCCGAGGTGCTGCTGGAGGAGTGCCTGACCGGCTGGAAGGAATACGAGCTCGAGGTCATGCGTGACCGCAAGGACAATGCGGTCGTTGTCTGCTCCATCGAGAACGTCGACCCGATGGGGGTTCACACCGGGGACTCGATCACCGTCGCTCCGGCAATCACCTTGACCGACCGGGAGTACCAGGTGATGCGCGACGCGGCGCTCAAGGTCATCCGCGCGATCGGGGTGGAGACCGGCGGGTCCAACATCCAGTTCGCCGTGCACCCGAAGACGGGGCGCATGGTTGTGATCGAGATGAATCCGAGGGTGTCGCGCTCCTCGGCCCTGGCCTCCAAGGCCACCGGCTTCCCGATCGCCAAGATCGCCGCCAAGTTGGCGATCGGCTACTCCCTCGACGAGATCCCCAACGACATCACCCGTGAGACGCTTGCCTGCTTCGAGCCCACGATCGACTACATCGTGGTCAAGATCCCTCGCTTCGCGTTCGAGAAGTTCCCCGGGGCCAACCCGGTCCTGGGCACTTCGATGAAGAGCGTCGGCGAGGTCATGGCCATCGGGCGCACTTTCAAGGAGGCCCTGCAGAAGGGCCTGCGCTCCTTGGAGACCGACCGCTACGGGCTGAACGGCGATCGGGATGAGACGCCGGTTGCCATCGAGGAGCTCAAGGAACGCATTGGCCGCCCATCGGAGAACCGGCTCTTCGACCTGGAGCTGGCCGTGCGCGCGGGGATCGCGCACGATGAGATCGCGGAGATCACCGGCATCGACCCCTGGTTCGTCGACCAGATCGGCGAGATCTGCGAGGAGCGGGCGAGGATCGAGGCCGCCGGGAGCCCGGAAGCGCTGTCGGGCGAAGGACTGAGGCGGGCCAAGCAGCACGGCTTCTCGGATCACCAGATCGCCCACCTGACGAACAGCGATGAGGCGGGTGTCCTGGCGGCCAGGCGCGCGGCGGGCGTGACGCCGGTGTTCAAGACGGTCGACACCTGCGCGGCGGAGTTCGAGGCATACACCCCTTACTACTACTCGACCTATGAGGAAGAGACCGAGGTCCGAGTGGGACACAAGCCGCGAGTGGTGATCCTGGGCTCGGGTCCGAACCGGATCGGTCAGGGCATCGAGTTCGACTACTGCTGTGTGCACGCTTCCTTCGCTTTGCGGGAAGCCGGATACGAGACGGTGATGATCAACTGCAACCCCGAGACCGTCTCCACCGACTACGACACCTCCGATCGGCTGTACTTCGAGCCGTTGACTTTCGAGGACGTGCTGGCAGTCTGCGAGGCCGAGAACCCCGTGGGCGTGATCGTGCAGCTCGGCGGACAGACGCCGCTCAAGCTCGCCCATCAACTGGAGCAGGCCGGTGTGAGGATCCTCGGGACCAGTCCCGACGCCATCGATCGTGCCGAAGACCGCGGCCGGTTCGGCAAGATCCTCGGGGAGCTCGGGCTGTACGCACCCCAGCACGGCACGGCATCCTCACTGGACAAGGCTCGCACGCTTGCCTCACGCATCGGCTACCCGGTCATGGTTCGGCCCTCCTACGTGCTCGGCGGACGGGCGATGGAGATCGTCTACGACGAGAGCCGTCTGACCGGCTACCTGGCCTCGGCCGCCGCGGTGTCCCCGAATAGGCCGATCCTGATCGACCGTTTCCTGGAGGACGCGATCGAGATCGACGTGGACGCCCTCTACGACGGCGAGGAGCTGTTCATCGGCGGGATCATGGAGCACATCGAGGAGGCCGGGATCCACTCCGGCGACTCGGCCTGCGCCCTGCCGCCGATCACGTTGGGGCAGGATCACATCGAGCGTATTCGCCACGCCGTCGGTGCGATGGCCGAAGCTCTCGAAGTGCGCGGTCTTATCAACATCCAGTTCGCACTGAAGGACGACAAGCTCTTCGTCCTGGAGGCCAACCCCCGAGCCTCCCGCACCGTGCCGTTCGTCTCCAAAGCCACCGGGGTTCCACTGGCGAAGGTGGCCGCTCGCGTGATGGTGGGTGAGAAGCTGGCCGATCTGCGAGCAATCGGGATGCTGCCGGAACACGATGCGGCAGCGCGCCCGGTGCAGACGCATGTGGCGGTGAAGGAAGCCGTCATGCCCTTCTCCCGCTTCCCGGGCGTGGACACTCTTCTCGGGCCCGAGATGCGCTCGACGGGCGAGGTGATGGGTCTGGACGAGAGCTTCGGGATCGCCTACGCCAAGTCCCAAGAGGGGGCCTACGGGGCACTACCCACCAAGGGCAGAGTGTTCATCTCGGTACGAAACCAGGACAAGCGAGCCATCGTCTTCCCCGCATGGCGGTTGCACGATATGGGCTTCGAGGTGCTGGCAACAGCCGGGACGGCTGAGGTCCTGAGACGCAACGGGATCCCGGCGCGCGCGTTGCCGAAGGTATCGGAAGGTCCGGGCAGCGTGGTGGATCTGTTGCGTGCCGGGGAAGTGGATCTCATCATCAACACACCGCAGGGCTCGGGTCCTCGATCTGACGGCTATGAGATCCGCACGGCGGCCGTGACTTCCGGGACGCCGAGCATAACGACGCTGGCGGGAGCGGCCGCGGCCATCCAGGGGATCGATGCCCTGCTGCGCGGGGAGATCAAGGTTCGGTCCTTGCAGGAGTACCTGGCTGCGGAGAAGGCATCGGATAGGGGTGAGCGGTGAGCGCATCGCAGTCTGCGAGCGGGTCTAGGCCGAAACCGGTGCGCTCTCTTTGTGAGGTGCTCACCTACAAGAAGGTGGGCGAGTACCACAGCCTGACGGTGGTCGCTCCGGAGATCGCCGATCGGGCTCGGCCCGGCCAGTTCCTGCACGTTTCGCTCGGCGCCGACAAGAACTGCATCCTGCGCCGGCCGTTCTCCATCCACGAGGTGGGCAAACGCGGTAGCTGGGCGGCGACGTTGGAGTTCGTCTTCGATGTGGTGGGCAAGGGCACCCGCTCATTAGCCCAGGTGCGCCCGCACGATTCCCTCGACATCGTGGGACCCCTCGGACGCGGTTTCCCTCTTCCCAAAGAGGCGGTCTCCTGTCTGCTGGTGGGCGGGGGATACGGAGTGGCTCCGTTGCTGTTCCTGGCTGAGGAGCTTCGTGGGAGGGGTTGCCGCACGGACTTTCTGGTCGGAGCCGCTCGAGCCGGGCGCATCCTCAAGGGCATCGACGCCAAACGGATGGCCTCGAGCATCACCTTCGTCACTGAGGACGGTTCGCAGGGAGAGAAAGGTTTGGCGTGTGAGTACCTGGAAGACGCGATGAGTCGTGGCCATACCGACGTGGTCTATGCGTGTGGTCCGATGGGGATGCTGGCGGCGGTGGCGCGCATCTGCGCCCGGGCCGGGGTGCGCTGCCAGGTTGCGGTGGAGAGTCTGATGGCCTGCGGCGTGGGGGTCTGCGGAAGCTGCGTGATACCCGTGAAGGATTCCGGCAAGGATGGCGGGCGTGGCCACGCCCGCGCGTGTGTGGACGGCCCGGTCTTCCCCGCGGAGACGATCCGCTGGGACGAGGTGGCGGGGCGATGAAGCGGGATGCGCCTGCTCCAAGCGGAGCGGATCTCTCCGTGGACCTGGCGGGCATCCGGCTGGCCAACCCGGTGATGTCCGCTTCGGGCTGCTTCGGCTGCGGCCGGGAGATGTCGCAGTTCTACGACCTGAGCACGATGGGCGCGGTCGTGGTGAAGTCGGTCAGCCTGGAAGCGCGTTCCGGCCGGCCGACCCCACGAGTGGCCGAGACCCCATCGGGGATGCTGAACGCGATCGGATTGGAGAACCCCGGGGTCGATGTTTTTTGCGAGCGCGACCTGCCGTGGCTGGCGGGGCTGGGCGTTCCGGTGATCGTCTCGATCGTGGGCTCGGACCCCTCGGGGTATGCTGCGGTGGCTGAGAGGCTGCGCCGTGAGCCGGCAGTCTCGGCTATCGAGGTGAACCTCTCGTGTCCCAACGTCGAGAACCGGGGGTTGGTGTTTGCGTGCAGCGCCTCGGCGACGATGGCCGTGGTCGCGGCGGTCCGGCGAGTTGTGACGGTGCCGGTGTTTGCCAAGCTCACCGCCGACGTGACCTCGATCGTTGAGGTGGCCGAGGCGGCTCTGCGCTCGGGCGCCGATGGACTGTCTCTCATCAACACTCTGCTGGGTCTTGCGATCGACGTGCGAACGCACCGGGCGAGACTGGCGGCCGGCACGGGGGGGCTGTCCGGGCCGGCCATCCGCCCGATTGCCGTGCGCTGTGTGCATCAAGTCGCCCAAGCCTTCCCCGAGGCGCCGATCATCGGGATCGGGGGCATCGCGTGCGCGGAAGATGCGGTGGAGTTCATCCTCGCCGGCGCCACGGCCGTGGCGATCGGGACGGCGAACTTCATGAATCCGATGGTCGTGCCGGAGGTGATCGAGGGACTGGGGCGCCTCTGCGAGGAACAGGGCGTGGCACGCCTCGGCGATCTGCGCGGACAGGTGAGAATGTGAGCGGTTCAATTCCCAGCGCGAAATGGCGGCCTCGGGCGGATAATCCCGTGGCGGTGGCGCTGGACACCTCCGATGTCGAGCAGGCGCTGGCATGGGGCGCGATGCTGGCCGGGCGCGTGGGGCTGGTCAAGGTGGGGTTGGAGCTGCTTTGGTCGGCAGGCACCGGGGTGGTCACCCGGCTGCGCGAGCAGGGCCATGAGGTCTTCATGGACGTCAAGCTCCACGACATCCCGGCGACGGTGGCCGGAGCCGCGAGAGCGCTGGGGCGTCTGGATCCCGTGCTGGTCACGGCGCACGCCGGAGGGGGCAGGGCCATGCTCGAGGCCGGGGCAAAGTCCCTGTCGGACGTCGCGCCGCGGGCTCGCCTGGCAGGCGTGACGGTGCTGACGAGTCTGGGCGAGGAGGATCTGGAGTCGGTGGGTGTGACCGGCGGGGCGTGGGAGACGGTGCTCCTTCGCGCGCGCCTGGCCGTGGAGGCCGGATGCGGGGCGATCGTGTGCTCGCCTCTGGAGGTGGCCGCAGTGAGGTCGGCGATCGGGGGGGAGGCGCTGATCGTGACGCCCGGAATCCGTTCGTCCGGTACGGACCTGGGCGATCAACGCCGGACGCTCGGGCCCGCGGAGGCGTTGGCCGCGGGGGCGGACGTGCTGGTGGTGGGTCGGCCGATCACCCGCGCTCAGGACCCGGTGCGTGCCGCAGAGGTAATCGTCGAGGAGAGCTTGAAGGGACGGGGATGACGATGAATCAGGGTGAGGTGATGGAGGTGCTCAGGACCTACGGGGTCCTTCAGCACGGCCACTTCAAGCTCTCTTCGGGGCGCCACTCGGACACCTACCTGCAATGCGCCAGGGTGTTGCAGTATCCGCACCTGGCGGAGTCTTTCGGTCAAGCGATCGCCAACCGCTACCGCTCGGAGGGTGCCGAGGAATCTCCCATCGATGTGGTTGTCTCACCGGCGGTCGGGGGGATCGTGCTCGGCTTCGCGGTGGCCCTTGAGATGGGTTGCCGGATGGTCTTCAGCGAGCGCGAGAGCGGCAGGATGACCTTGCGCCGCGGCTTTGAGATCTACCCGGCCGAGCGCGCCCTGGTCGTCGAGGACGTGGTGACCACGGGAGGCTCGTTGGCCGAGGTGGTGGATCTGGTTCGCTCGGCGGGGGCCGAGGTGGTGGGGGTGGCGAGCCTCGTCGATCGAACTTCCGGGACCGAGGTTCCGTTTTCGCTTCAGAGCTTGGCCGTGGTGCAGGCAAAGAGTTGGGACCCCTCCGAGTGCGCCTTGTGCCGGTCGGGGGAACCCGTCCACTCCCCGGGTAGCCGGCGGCTTTCCGGCTCGGGCTAGATCACATGGGGTCGCATTCGAACGTCCCCGCGTCCCCGATGACCGAGGGGATGGCTGTGGGCGTGGCGTTGAGGTGCGTCGGGTTCCCATCACTTGGCCTTCGGGCACGCCGCATCCGTTGATGGCCGTTGGGGGGCTGGAGTAGAATGCGCGCGCCCTGGCCTGGATGGCCCGAGAGGGGGAGTCGATGGCGCTGCCCGTCCTTACCAAACAGCAGCGAGAGCAGGCGCTGGCGAAGGCGGCAGAGTTGCGGCGCCTTAGAGCCGACTTGAAGGAGCAACTGAAGACCGGCGCACTGCCGCTGCGGGCGTTGTTGGACAAGGAAGATGACGACATGGTCGGCAAGATGAAGGTTTCCGCCGTCATCGAGTCTCTGCCGGGCATGGGCAAGGTGCGCAGCCGGCGCACCATGGAACGGTTGGACATCTCACCGAGCCGGCGGGTGCGCGGACTGGGCAGCAAGCAGCGCGAGCAACTGCTGGCCGAGTTCGGCAAGTAGCATCACTCCACAGGTGGCCACCTCTCCAACTTCAGGTATGCCCGGAATCCGCGGCCGGCTGCTGGTGGTGTCCGGACCTTCGGGCGTGGGCAAGTCGAGCGTGGTGGCGGCGGTGGCTGCGGCTCGTCCGGATCTGATGGTGTCGGTGTCCGTCACGACCCGGCCGCCGCGCCGCGGGGAGGGGCAGGGACGCCACTACCGCTTCGTGCGCCGCGAGGAGTTCGAGCAACTGCGCGAGGGCGGCGGGCTCCTTGAGTGGGCCGAGGTCTACGGGCACTATTACGGAACGCCCAGGGCCCCGGTGGAGGAAGCGCTGGCGGGCGGTCGGGACGTGCTGCTGGAAATCGACGTGCAGGGCGCGCGCCAGGTGAAGGCGGCCTGCACGGAGGCGCTGCTCGTGTTCGTCATGCCCCCCTCAGCCGAGGAACTGGCACGCCGGCTGGGCAAGCGCGGCACGGAAGACGAGGCAGGCAAGCAGCGCCGGCTGGCCGCGGCGGCCCGTGAAATGCGCCAGTCCGGGCACTTCGACGAGATCGTCGTCAACGACGACTTCGACCGGGCAGCCACTGAAGTGCTACGGTTACTTACCGCCGGACCTTCGGGGCGGGATCCCGAGGGCAACGATCCTGGAGAGAACGCCACATGATGTATCCGAACATCGAGGACTTGCTGGAGCACGTGGACTCCAAGTACACGCTGGTCATCATGGCCGCAAAGCGGGCTCGCGAGATCAGCGCGTACTATGGTCAACTGGGTGAGGGCCTCAGCGAGTTCGTGCCGCCGTTGATCGAGGCGCGGTCGACCAAACCGCTTTCGATCGCCCTCGAGGAGATCGCGGCCGGCAAGATTCGCTTCGAGCGCACGGCGGATGGAATCAAGTAGCCCGCTGGCGGGAGCTCGGATCGTCCTCGGGGTGACCGGGGGCATCGCCTGCTACAAGGTCGTGGGCCTCGCGCGCACACTGGAGCGCGAGGGCTGCGACGTGCACGTTGTCATGACGCACTCGGCCGGCGAGTTCGTCGGTCCGGCCTCGTTCGCGGCGCTGACCGGCAACCCGGTGCTGACGTGGACCTTCGAGGATCCGGAGCGGCTCTACCACATCAAGCTGGCTCGCGAGGCCGATCTGGTGGTGGTGGCGCCGGCCACCGCGCATCTGATTGCGCGCTATGCGTGCGGGCTCGCCGACGACCTGTTGACCAACGTGCTTCTGGTGGCGCGCTGTCCGGTGGCGGTGGCACCGGCCATGCACTCGGAGATGTGGCTGCATGCGGCCACTCAGGCCAACGTGGCCACGCTGCGCTCTCGCGGAGTCAGCATCATCGAGCCGGCGAGTGGGCGGTTGGCCAGCGGCGACGAGGGCCCCGGCCGGCTTGCTGAGAAGGAGACGATCCTTGCCGAGATCCGCAGGCTGCTGACGCCGGCCGGGGTGCTCGCGGGAAAGCGGGTGCTGGTGACCGCCGGCGGGACTCAGGAGCCGATTGATCCGGTGCGGTTCCTGGGCAATCGCTCCAGCGGCAAGATGGGTTTCGCCATAGCGGCGCAGGCGGCCGAGCGCGGCGCGGATGTGGACCTGATCGCGGGTCCGAGTGCGCTTGCCGATCCGCCCGGGGTGCGGGTGAAGCGCGTGCGCACCGCGGCCGAGATGCGCCAGGCCGTGCTGGAGGTTTTCCCCCACGTGGACGTGGTGGTGAAGGCCGCGGCCGTGGCCGATTTCCGGCCCGCCCGACCTTCGGAAAGCAAGATCAAGAAGGGCGAGGGTGTGCCGCACATCGAACTGGAGCCCACGCTCGACATTCTCGCGGAACTGGGGGCGACGAAGACCGGGCAGCTTCTCGTGGGGTTCTCGGCCGAGACGCAGGACGCGATCGGCAACGCCCGTAAGAAGCTCGAGGCCAAGCGGCTGGACCTGGTCGTGGGAAACCTGGTCAACCGTCCCGGCGCGGGATTCGGTTCGGACCGCAACGCGGCGGTGCTGGTGGACCGGGAGGGCGGCCTGGAGGAAGTGCCGCTGGTGGACAAGCACGTCCTCGCCCGGATAATCCTCGATCGGGTGGAGGCGTTGCTCACCCGCGGCGATAGGGGCGAGGGTTAGGAATAGACTACCGGCGTCGCGGGAGCCATCCGGGACGATCCATCTGGAAGTTGGACGTTGCGAAGGGAAGATCTCGGCTCTGGACTGGACGTCTGTCCAAGACGGGCCCAACAGGGAAGGACTGCTGATGGAACGGCGCTTGTTCACCTCCGAGTCGGTCACTGAAGGCCACCCAGACAAGATGGCCGATCAGATATCGGATGCGATTCTCGACGCCATCATCAAGGACGATCCGTTCGGGCGGGTGGCCTGCGAGACACTCATCACCACCGGCCTGGTGGCGGTGGCCGGCGAGATCTCCACCACGACCTATGTGGACATCCCGCGCATCGTTCGTGACACGGTGGTCTCGATCGGATACGACCGGGCGAAGTTTGGTTTCGACGGCCACACATGCGGGGTCGCGGTGGCCATCCAGGAGCAGTCGCCCGACATCGCCCAGGGGGTGGAGCACGCGCTGGAGGAGCGAGAGGGCGCGACGACAGACTCCGAGTTGGATGCGCAGGGCGCCGGTGACCAGGGCATGATGGTCGGCTACGCCTGCGACGAGACCTCCGAGCTGATGCCGCTGCCAATCTGG
>JBBAAN010000001.1:0-151351 GCA_041658225.1 Actinomycetota bacterium | reverse complement strand
TTGCCTGGGGGTTTTCCGCCTGGCGGTCGAGGCTCGAGTTCGGGAGAGGTTCTCCCTTCCAGGCGATACGGATGCCGAGGAAGGCTACGGGGTGGTCGACGATGTCCTGCCGTTGGAGACCATGACTCGCGACGCGCTGCTTCTGGCGATCGCCGTGAACCCCTTGTGCCGTAACGATTGCCGGGGGTTGTGCTCCGAGTGTGGGGCCGATCTCAACGCGGGGGAGTGTGCCCATGCGGCGGGCGCCGGCTCCCCGGCAGGGTCAACGTCGGGGTCGGCGAACTGAGAGGTTCGGGTGGGAAGTCCCGCCCCGATCGCGTTTTGCGCTACCTTATGCTCTACATGTTCGTGAAAGAGGAGTGAAGATGCCGGTTCCCAAGCGACACAAGTCCAGAGCCAAGGCTCACAGCCACAAGGCCAACTGGCGCGCCCGCGCGGCGACCTACTCGTTGTGCCCGCAGTGCCACCAGGCGAAGCTGCCCCACCGGATCTGTCCGACCTGTGGCAGCTACGCCGGGCGTGAGGTCCTCAAGGTCGAGTAGGGCGATTGCCCCCCTGCCTTGATCCCATGAGCGATCCGATAACCGATATCGAGAGGGCCCTGGGGGTCGAGATTCGGGATCGCGGCCTGCTCGTGCTGGCCACGACCCATCGTTCCTATGCCTACGAACAGGGCGGCCTGCCGACCAACGAGCGGCTGGAGTTCCTCGGGGATGCCGTGCTGGGTCTGGTCATCACGGATCTGATCTACCGGGAGTTCCCGGACCTCCCCGAAGGCCAGCTTGCCAAGCTGCGAGCGGCGGCCGTCAACATGCACACCCTTGCCGACATCAGCCGTGGGCTGGGCGTAGGCGATGCGGTGCTCCTGGGCAAGGGTGAGGAGCAGTCCGGGGGGCGGGACAAGGACTCGATCCTTGCCGACACTCTCGAGGCCCTGCTCGGGGCGATCTATTTGGACCGGGGTCTGGACTACAGCTCGGTCATCATCCGGCGCCTTCTCGTAGCCCGCATCCAAGCGGCCGCCGGTGGGCAGGCGCTGGACTACAAGACCAGCCTCCAGGAACTCGGAGCGGAGCGTGGCATATCGCCCGATTATGCTATCGAAGAGGAGGGTCCCGACCACGCCAAGCGCTTCACGGCCATCTTGACCTTTGGCGACCAGGCGGTGGGCCGGGGGGCCGGCCGCTCCAAGAAGGAGGCCGAACAGGCAGCCGCCAAGCAGGCCTGGGATCAGCTTGTGACCGAGGCGCTGGCGTCCGGGTAGGCTGCGCACCTGGAAGGATCTGGGGCCAAATGGGGCCCATTTGGCTTCTTGGGGTGCGCCGACCCCTTCACTCCGCCTATGATGGCGCCCGCGGGTCGCCGACCAGACGCCGGTCGGTCACCCAGCGAGCACGAGGGGGGCCAATTGCCTGAACTTCCCGAAGTCGAGGTCCTGAGACGTGACCTCGAGAAAGAGGTTGTGGGCAAGCGCATCAAGTCCGTCGAGGTGAACCTGCCTCGCATCGTGCGCCGCCACAAGGAGGTTGCCGAGTTCACCGGCCGCTTGGTGGGGACCAAGATCCGGCGCGTCGGCAGGCGGGGCAAGTACCTGCTTCTGCACCTGGACTCAAATGAGGTCCTGGTGGTCCACCTCGGCATGACCGGGCGCCTGCTGCTGATCAAGGGGCGTAGGCCTCCCGGCACCGCGGTCCACGTCGTCATCGACTTCACCCAGGGTGGCAAGCTTCGCTTCGAGGACCTGCGGACCCTCGGGGAGATGTTCGTCTCCGACGCCGACGGTCTGGATTCGGTGGCCGAGCTTCGCCACATCGCCATCGACCCGATCGACGACGCGTTCACCTGGCAGGCCCTCAGTGCCAAAATGGTCAGCAAGAAGGGCAAGCTCAAGCCTCTTCTGATGGACCAGACCTTCATCTCCGGAATCGGCAACGTCTACTCCGACGAGATTCTCTGGCACGCCGGGCTGCGTTGGGACCGTGGGTCCGACACCCTCGCCAGCCAGGAGGTCCGCCGGCTGTATCGGGCCATCCAGGAGGTTCTTCAAGAGGGCATGCAGTGCCGGGGAGTTTCGCTGGCCGACCAGGCCTATGTGGACCTCTACGGGGAGCCGGGGGAGTTCCAGACGCGGCTGAAGGTCTATGGCCGGATCGGCCTGAGTTGCCGGCGCTGCCGCAGCGCGATCACGCGGGAGAAGGTTTCCGGGCGCAACACCTACTTCTGCCCCCGCTGTCAGTCCTGACGGAGTGCCCGCCCCGTAGGCGATGCCGGTCGCGGCATCCCGCGATATCCTGGGCCTGCCATGGCTGAGCAGCGGCTTCACGCGTTCGTGTCCGGACGGGTGCAGGGCGTCTTCTTCCGCTACGAGAGCCAGCGCGTGGCGCAGGATCTCGGGCTGATGGGATACGCGCGAAACCTTCCCGACGGCCGGGTGGAAGTGCTGGCGGAGGGGGAGCGCATGGCACTGGAAGGACTGCTCGAGTTCCTGCGCGAGGGACCTCGGATGGCCCGGGTCGACGCCGTCGATCACTCGTTCGCCCCGGCCGCCGGTGATCTCGACAGCTTCCACATTCGCTGAAGGGGGTGATCCTTTCGAGCGAGGCGGGGGTCGGGCGCCGTGGTAAACTGCCCCGGCCGCTTCCCCCGGCCACACTGATTCTTGCCTCGCTACTACTCGGAGGAAGCCTGGTTTGTTCCTCAAGTCCCTAACGATCCGGGGCTTCAAGTCCTTTGCCGACAAGACGGTGCTGGCTTTCAAGCCGGGCACCAACGTCATCGTGGGACCCAACGGCTCGGGCAAGTCCAACGTCGTGGACGCCATCGCCTGGGTCCTGGGCGAGCAGGGCCCCCGAGCCCTTCGCGGCGGCAAGATGGAAGACGTCATCTTCGCCGGCTCGCCGCGGCGGCCGTCCTCCGGTCGTGCCGAGGTCGAGTTGGTCATCGACAACAGCTCCGGCCTGTTGCCAATCGAATACACCGAGGTGCGCATCTCTCGGCTGCTGTTCCGCTCGGGGGAGAGCGAGTACGCCATCAACGGGACTGCGTGCCGGCTGCTCGACATCCAGGAGCTGCTCTCGGACACCGGCGTGGGCCGGGAGCTGCACACCATCGTCGGCCAGGGACAACTGGAGGAGATCCTTCAGGCCCGGCCCGAGCAGCGACGGCTGATGGTGGAGGAGGCGGCCGGGATCATCAAGTTCCGCCGTCGCAAGGAGCGCGCCCTTCGCAAGCTGGCCACCGTCGAGCAGCACCTCGTGCGCCTGTCCGACGTGGTGGGAGAGCTGCGCCGCCAGCTTCGCCCGCTGGAGCAGCAAGCCGAGACGGCGCGTCGAGCGGCGGATCTGGAGGCGAAGCTTCGCTGGATCCGGTTGGCCTTGTTGCGCCGGGAGCATGCGGAGCTTCGCTCGCGCGTTGAGTCGCGGCGGGCGGCCGAGCAGGAACTGGAGGCCCGGCATCGCGAGCTGGAGGAGCGGCTGGCCAGGCTTTCGCAGCGAGAAGCGGCTCTCGACCAGGATCTGAAGCGGGACTCCTCCGAGGCGTCCAACGCCTCCGAGGTCTACTTCCGCCTGGCCGGGTTGCGTGAGCGTTTCCGAGGTATGGCCGAGCTGGCTTCGCAACTGTCCCGGCATCTGGAGCAGCCGCCGGTCGGCCAGGGCACTCTGCGACCGGAGGGCGAGGACCTCGAGGCCGAAGCGGTCGGGCTGCGTGAGCTGATCGTCGAGGTGGCCGCCGAGCGCGCCATGGCCCATCAAACCCTGGAAGCCGCGATGGCCGAGCGCCACCGCGTGCGCCTGGAGCTTGTCGTGGTCGAGGAGGCGGTGGCGGGAAGCGAGCGAGCTCTGGCCGAGCGGCGCGAGCGCGTGCTGGCCCTGCGCGGTGAGGTGACCGCTATCCGGGGCACGCTGGAGCGTGCGGCCGCGGAGTGGGAGAGACTTGCCGCCACCCGGCGAGAGATCGCGACGCGGCGGGCGAAGCTGCAGATCGAGGACGAGGAGATCTCCTCCGCGGCCGTTCGGCAAGAGGAGGCCGAGGCCGGGCTCTCCGCGGCGTTGGACCGTGCGCAGGAAGCCCTGGCCACACGGCAGGCCGCTGTGGACGGATTGCTGGCCCGCCGCTCCGAGTTCGAGCGCGAGGTCGCCTTCTGGCAGGCCCGCCGCGAGGCCTTGCTGCTGGCGGCGGACGAGGGGTTGGTCGGCAAGGGCGCCGAGGCCTTGCTGGCGGAGAAGGACGGCCTTGCCGGCGCGGTTGAGATTCTCGGTCGCGTCATCGATGTGGCCGAAGGCTACGGCCCGGCCGTGGCCGCGGCACTGGGCGCGGACGCCGGGGCAGTGATCGTGCCCAACATTCTGGATGCCGCACGCGCTTTGGAGCTGCTCAAGTCCAAGCAGGCGGGCCGAGCCACTTTCCTCTCGAGATCGGGTGAGATCCCGCCCAGGGGGCAAACCCCTGAGGGTTCTCGACCCTTGCTGGATTTCGTCAAGGCCCCTTCCGAGATAGCGACCGTGGTGGCGAGAGAGCTGGCGCGTACCTACGTGGTCGACGACCTCGAGACCGCAGCGGCTTTGGCCGCAGCCCATCCCGGGGACACGTTCGTGACCATGGCCGGCGAGTTGGCTCGCACGGGACGCCTGGAAGGAGGGGTGCCGGTTGCGGCCTCGGGGCTGCATGCCCGGGTCATCGCCGAGGAGGCGGCCGGGCGCTGTTCGGCTCTCGAGGACGACCTCAAGAAAGCGGTGAAGGCGCTGGCCGGCGCACAGCAGGGCCTGGAGGAAGTGCGTTCCCGGGTCGAGGCCGCGTCGGCCGCGCTGAACGAGTTCGACGCCGTTCAGGAGGCCACGGCCGAGCAGCTCGGCAGGCTTCGTCAGGACCTGCGCTCACTGGCTCGAGAGGACGAGCTGCTGGCGGCCGAGCAGACCAAGCTCACCGCGGCCCGGCAGAGCGACGAAGCCCACCTCGAAGCGCTCCAGGCCCGCCTGGAAGTAGCTGAGGGCGAAGCTGTGGCGCCGGCCGGCGCTTCGATGACGGAGATCCCCGCCGAGCTCACGGCCGCCGCGGGCGCCTCGGAGGCGCGGGAGGTGGAGGCTCGGGTCACGCTCGGCGCGCTGGTCGAGCGGGAACGCAACCTCGCACAGCGGCTGGCGCGAAGCGAGCAAGCCGTTGCGGCTCTGGCTGCCGGGCGGGAGCGGGAGGCCGTGCTGGCCGCCGATCGGGCCGATGCCGCCCGTCGTGCCAGGGGTCTGGGTGAGCTGGTGGTCCGGGTCCTGGCCCGTCTGGAAGCAAGCCTTGCGGGAGCCGCCGCGGAGCGAGATGCGCGCGAGAACTCCCGCCGAGCTCACGAGTCGGGGATCTCCACGCTACGCGCGGAGCGCAAGGGATTGGAGACGGAGATCGAGTCGGTGCGCGCCGGCTCGATGGCGGGGGAACGTGTGCACGCCGAGGATGAGGTGCGCCTCGATCATCTGACCTCACGGCTGGTCGAGGAGTTCGAGCAGAGCAACGAGGACCTGGCCGCGGAGATCGACGCGGAGGCGCTGGCGGGGGAACTGGGTTTGCCGGAGGGCACCTCGGCCGAGCAGGCTCGCGAGGAGGCCGTGCGTGAGGTCTCCACCATCGAGCGCCGCCTCGGCCTGCTGGGGAGGGTGAACCCGCTGGCCCTGGAGGAGTTCGAGGCGCTGGCGGAGCGGCACACTTTCCTCTCGGGGCAGCTCGAAGACCTGCGGGAGAGCCGCAGGGATCTGCACAAGGTCATCAAGGCCGTCGACGACAAGATGCGCGAGGTCTTCGAAGGGGCGTTTGCCGACGTGGCGGCGGAGTTCGCGCGCACGTTCGCGATCCTGTTCCCCGAGGGTGAGGGGGGGTTGTACCTGACCGACCCCGAGAACCCGCTGGAGGCCGGGGTCGAGATCGAGGCGCGCCCGCCCGGCAAGAAGGTCAAGCGGTTGTCATTGCTCTCGGGTGGAGAGCGCAGCCTCGTGGCGCTGGCGTTCCTGTTCGCGCTCTACCGGGCGCGTCCCAGCCCCTTCTACTTGCTGGACGAGGTCGAGGCGGCGCTGGACGACATCAACCTTCATCGCTTCCTCGATCTGCTCGGCGACACCCGCGACTCGGCCCAACTCCTGGTGGTCACGCATCAGAAGCGCACCATGGAGGTGGCCGATTACCTCTACGGCGTGTCCATCGGGCGCGACGGGGTGTCCAAGGTGCTCTCCTACCGGGTGAGCGATATGGAGGACGTCCAATCCGAGATCCTCGCGCAGGGAGCCGAGTGAGTGCCCGCCCCCGCGGGTGCGGCGTGCACCAAGCGAGGAGTGCGGTGCCCCCGAAGTACCCCCGCATTCGGGCGCACCGAACTAGCCTGATATTCATGGTGGCCCTGGGTTGTGGGCCGGGGTCCGTTGGCAAGGGGTCGCCCAAGTGAAGTCGTTTGTGCTCGTTGCGCTCGTGGTTGCCTGCGCCCCGCTTCTCGCCGTCCTCGTGCGCCGGCTGGTGCGCGGGCGCCGGGCCGTAGGCCCCGCTCCGGCCCCCACCCCGGCGGAAGGGCCCGGCAAGGCCACACCCGGCGCCGGGGTCTCTCCTGAACCCCAATCGGTGCTTGAGGTTCGGGCTTTTCCTGCGGAAGCGACCGCGGAAGATGTGCCGGTCGAGGCGAAGGGAGAAGTCGAGGAGTCATTGGCCGGGCCGGCGGCCGGGCCATCGCCCGCGCGGCTGCGTGATCGGCTGGCCAGGTCGCGCGAAAGCCTCGGCTCCCGGATTGCCGCGCTGCTTCGTCGCGGTCCGGTCGAAAGCTCCTGGGAAGAGCTCGAGGAGATCCTGATACAGGCCGACGTTGGCGTGGAAACCACCGTGCGAATGGTCGAGGACATGCGCGAGAAGGCCGGGCGCCGCCCGGGTGAGGACTTGCTCGGCATGCTCAAGCAGGAAGTGCGCGACATCCTGGGCGACGCCGATCGCGGACTGTGCCTGCGGCGCGAAGACGGACCGGCCATCGTGCTGGTGACCGGTGTCAACGGCACCGGCAAGACCACCACGATCGGCAAGCTGGCCCTGAATCTCACGCGCCGGGGAAAGCACGTGGTGCTGGCCGCGGCCGATACCTTCCGTGCGGCCGCATCCGACCAACTGATGCTCTGGGCCGAGTGCTCGGGCGCTCACGTGGTGGCCGGGCTGCCGGGCGCCGACCCAGCCGCGGTGGCCTTCGACGGGTTGCAGGCCGCTCGTGCCCGCGGGGCCGACGTGCTGATCGTGGACACGGCCGGCCGGCTGCACACCAAGTCCAACCTCATGGAGGAGCTTCGCAAGATCAAGAGGGTCTTGGAGCGCGACCGTGGTCCGATCGAGGAGACCCTGCTGGTGATGGACGCGACGACGGGGCAGAACGGCCTTGTCCAGGCTCGCCAGTTCGGGGAAGCCGTTAGTCTCAGCGGCCTGGTGCTGGCCAAACTGGACGGGACCGCTCGCGGCGGTATCGTGCTGGCCGTGCAGAGCGAGCTTGGTGTGCCGGTCAAACTGGTCGGCATCGGCGAAGGGCCCGAGGACCTGGCGCCGTTTGACCCGGATGCCTTCGTGGAGGCCCTCTTCGGGGACCTCGAACCTTAGTGCTCGCCCCTGCCGTCTTCCGGCCGTTGCGCCACCTTCGACGGCTTCACACCGAGCGGCGACCGGGGTGGCGGCGTCGGGTACACTGAGGACTCGCGTCGGGTCAGTCCAGGAGGAACCGTTGCACGGTGTTCCGAGCGTCGCCGACTGGACCAACCTGGTTCATCGGCTGTTCCCCCCGGAGACCGCCGCGTCCTGGGACCGGGTGGGTCTTCAAGTGGGTGACCCGTCCGCGCCGGTCTCGACTGTCACGGTGTGTCTTGACGCCACGATCGCGACACTGGAGGAAGCGAGAGCGGCCGGGGCGGGACTGGTGGTTTCACATCACCCGCTGATCTTCCGGCCCCTACAGGCTGTTCGCACCGATGAGCCGGTGGGAGGCTTGGTGGCCAAGGCGCTCGCCTCTCGTGTCGCGCTGCTGGCCTGCCACACCAACTTCGACGCCGACCCGCGGAGCACGTCCTATCCCGTGGCGAAACTGCTCGGCTTGCGCGAGTGCCGCCCGCTGGAAGCCGCGGCAGAACCGGCCGAGGTCAAGCTGGTCACCTTCTGTCCGCTCGAGGCGACGGAGAGAGTGCTGGAGGCTCTGGCCGGCGCGGGGGCGGGGGTCATCGGTGACTACACGCGGTGCAGTTTTCGAGTTCGAGGGACCGGGACGTTTGTGCCGGGGGCCGGGGCGAGGCCCGCCATCGGTGAAAGAGAAGTCTTGAACGCTGTTGAGGAGGACCGACTCGAGGTCGTTGTTCCCGCTGCCGCGGCTCCCAGGGCCCTGGCGGCCTTGCGAGCGGTCCACCCCTACGAGGAGGTGGCGGTAGACGTGTATCCCCTTTCACCCCATGGGGTGCGGGGTTTCGGGACTGTGGGGGACCTTCCCGCGCCGCTGGCGTTGGGCGAGCTGGCCGGGTTGGTGCGGGAGGGGCTGCCGTCACCGCTGCTTCGCTTCGCGGGCGACGAGGCCCGCACGGTGCGCCGCGTCGCGGTCTGCGGGGGAGGAGGAGGCGAGTATGTCGCCGCCGCTTCAGCGGCCGGGGCCCAATGCCTGATATCCGGGGATCTCTCTCACCATGCGGCGACCGAGGCGATGGCTCGAGGACTGGCTTTGATCGACGCGGGACACGCGGCCACGGAAGCGGCCGCCCTGCCCGCCCTGGCCGAGAGGCTTCGCGCTTCGGCTTCCGCCGAGGGCTGGCAGGCAGACGTTCTGGTGTCGAGTTTGCCGGCCGATCCCTTCCGGGGAGGTGGATCGGATGGACGCTGATCCGGCCGACCTGCTTGCCCTTCTTGAACTTCAGAAGGTCGAATCCGCCATCGACCGCTTGGTGCATCGACGCGACAGTCTGTCGGAGCAGGTCAAGCTGGACGATAGTCGCGAGGTTCTCGACACGGTGGACCGAGCCTGCGCGGAGAAGGACGCCGAGATGATCGAGGTCTCTCGCGGCCGCACCCGGCTGGAAACCGAGCTGGATCACTTCAGCCAGAAGATCGCCCATGAGGAAAAGCGGCTGTTCGGCGGGAATATCACCGCCGCCAAGGAACTGTCCAGCATCCAGGCCGAGGTCGAGGCGCTCAAGCGCCGGCGCACCCGCCTGGAAGATGACCTGCTGGAGGTGATGGAGGCCCAGGAGGCGCTGGAGCATGAAGTGGCGGCCCTGCGCGCGCGCCAGGACCGTCTGCGGGAGGGGGTCGGAGAGCTGGAAGTGGCTCGCGACAGGGCTCTCGCGGAGATCGGCGCCCAGCTCGAGATGGAGGAGAAGGCTCGTGGGGAGCAGGTGCCGAAGATACCGCAAGACCTGACGGACCTTTACAAGGAGCTTCGCAGGCACAAAGGGGGAGTGGGGGCGGCGGCCTATGTCGACGGGACTTGTCAGGGCTGCCACCTCGCGTTGCCGCCGTTGGAGCGGGAGCGGATAAAGACGGCGAAAGGTCTGGTGCGATGCGAACAGTGCGGGCGCATCTTGGTGGTGGTGTCGTCTTGAAGTCGGGCGAGCTGATCGTCGCTTGCGACGGGGGCGCTAGGGGCAACCCCGGCCCCGCCGGCATCGGCGTGGTCGTCACGACCTCCGAGGGCGAAGTCCTGGGGGAGGTGGGCAAGGGGATCGGTTGGGCGACCAACAACGTGGCCGAGTACCAGGCCGCCATCGAGGGACTGGGACTGGCCAGGGGCCTCGGAGCCCGCAAGGTCGAACTGCGATCCGACAGCTTGTTGCTGGTTCGCCAGCTTGCCGGGCAGTGGAGGGTCAAGGAACCGTCGCTGCGCCGGCTGCACGAGCAGGCACGCAAGCTGATCGGGGAGTTCGACGTCGTGCACTTCCGCCACGTGGCGCGTGAGCAAAACGGCCGGGCCGACCTGTTGGCCAACCGGGGCATGGACGAGCAAGGAGAGGTAGTGCGTCCGCCGCCCGCGTCGCAAGGCGGGCTCTTCTCCAGATAGGGGCAGGTCAACATCCGAGACCGCCGCGCCTGAAGCGGCGTGGCCGTGTCGTGAGGGTGGGCTTCCGAAGCTCCTCGGCCCTCCGGCACTCGCTCCGCCTATACTGGGTCCGGAAGAGCCGGCCGGGCGGCCGCGTCGGGGGTTAGCTCCCGCCGAGGAACGTCCGGACTCCGCAGGGCAGGGTGCTGGGTAATACCCAGTCGGGGTGACTCGCAGGACAGTGCCACAGAGAGCAGACCGCCCGCTGCCGCTTTCGCGGTGAGGGCAAGGGTGAAACGGTGCGGCAAGAGCGCACCAGCGCGCCAGGTGACTGGCCGGCTAGGCAAACCCCGCCCGGAGCAAGGCCGATAGGGGACGCAAGCCGAGACCGCAAGGTTCCGGCCGGAGGGTGGCCCGTCCGAGTCCTCTGGTGGGCTGCAGGAGGGTGCCGGCAACGGCACCCCTAGATGGATGGCCGCCTCCCCCGGTCCCGCAAGGGATCGGGGAGACAGAATCCGGCGTACAGGCCGACTCGTCCAACCGGGGCCCCCGAGAGGGGGCCCCGGTGTATGTGGGGGGCGGTCCCCACCTCTTGTCCGCGGCGGTTGTGGCAGGGTGCGGCCCGACCGTTCCCCGTCTGTGATTGTGGGACCCGGACCCTCGCCTACTCCCGGGGCTGAACCGCCTCGTCCTGGCCGAGAAGATAGGAAAGCTGGCCGGCGTTGACGACCGCGTTGTCGCGGTAGCAGTTGTTCATCAAGACGTGAACCTCACCGGCGTGCGCGGCCAGCGTCCGGATGCGAGGCACCCACTCAGCCAGTTCCTCCTGGCGGTAGAGGTAGCGGAACCGCTCGGATGCCTTGGGGGCCTTGGTTGTCCAGGCTTTCGGGTCGCGGCCGTGGAAGCGGACCAACGCCGTTCGCTCGCTGGTCGCAAGCGCCATCGGCGGAAGGCTGGAGCGAAATCCTTGAGGCATGTCCACACAGGTGAAAGGGATACCGGCTTCACGCAGCAGGGCCGTGGTGCGAGGCAGGGTGTCGGGTTCGGCCCATGCCGCATTCCGGAACTCGACGGCTATCGGGTAAGGGCAACGTTCACGGGCCTTGAGGATTTCGTCGCGGTTGGCGTGCGAAGGCATGAACCACTCTGGATACTGAAACAGCACCACGCCCAGCTTGCCCGCGCTCTCCAGGGGAAGCAGCGCGTCGGAGAATCGCGTCCAGATCTCGCCGAGGAGTTCGGAGGGAAGCTGGCGCGGGTAGACACGTCCGCGCGACAGGAGTTCGCCGGGCACCTGCGCGCGTAGGTCGGCCGGCAGCGCCTTGGGATCCGTGGCATGCCCGGTCATCGGGCCGAAGGCCTTGACGTCGAAGACGAATTCCTTCGGGGTGCGCTCCACCCACTTGCCTGCGAGATCCGCCCGGGGCAACGCATAGTAGGTCGCGTCCACTTCCACGATCGGGAAGTGGTCGGCGTAGTAGCGCAACCGCGACTCAGAAGTCTTTACCTGCGGCGGATACCAGCCCGAGGCGAGCATCGTCGGGTCCGTCCACGAGCAGGTGCCCACGAGAACCCTGCCCACCGCTGCCCCCGTCGACTGGAGGTGAACTTCACGCTAGCCTACTACCGCTCGCAGTCGTGCGCGCGACCGGAGGAGAGGGAACGGAGATGGAGGCTTCGGGCAGGAGCGTCATCGCTGTTCTCGGGGGAACGGGGCCCCAGGGAAGGGGACTGGCGCTGCGTTTCGCCTCAGCCGGCCACGAGATGCTCGTCGGCTCGCGGCAACGGGACAGAGGAGAGAAGATCGCCGCGGAGTTGGTCGCCGGGAACGCGGGGTTGGCGATCACCGGGACGGACAACCTCACGGCCGCGAGGCGCGGCGAGATCGTGTTCATCGCGGTTCCCTATGAGGGCCAGGCCGATCTACTGCCCGGTCTGACCGATGCTATCGGCGACAAGATTGTCATCAACGTCGTCAACCCTTTGGCCTTCGACGACATCGGTCCGAGGGCGTTGGCGGTGGCCGAAGGCTCGGCAGTCGAGCAAGCTGCCCGTCTTCTTCCTCGCGCGCGAATGGTGTCGGCATTTCACGACGTGTCGGCGAAGCTACTGGGCAAGCTGTCCCATCCGTTAGACACCGATGTGCTGATCTGCGGCGATGACGAAAAGGCCAAGCGCGTCGTCATCGCGCTGGCGAACGAGCTTTCCGGTATGCGTGGGGTGGACGCGGGTCCCTTGCGCAACTCCGGCCATCTGGAGGCGTTGACGGCGGTCCTTCTCGGCATCAACCAGACTTACAGGATCCAGTCCGGGATTCGGATCACGGGATTGCCTCCCGCGTAGTGCGCCTGGCGCAAGCTAGTAGTGTGGTGCGTCCGAATTCGCCGTACACACAGAGGGCGCGGGTGCGCCCGAAGGGCAAGGCGCGAGGAGGGCGCATACCTGTAGGTATGCAACCGACGAGCAACGCCGCAATTCGGGATGCAGACGCGACCGAATGTAGGGGAACTTCGGACGCACCACACTAGAGGTTGGACGGGACCCCGTACTTGCGGCGGAACTCGCTGTCCGAGAGGTTGTCGAGGTCCGCGTCCACCGAGACGGCGAACTCCTCGGCCTGGCCGGGGTCGGTGAACGTGTGGGACCAGACCAGGGTGCCGGCGAGCAGGCTCTCGAGTTGGAAGTCGAGCAGGGTCGCACCCTGGTAGCCTGAACGCGTGCCGCGGCGCAGACGGTAGCGCGAGCGAGCGAAAAGCGGGGATGCGCTGTCTTCAGACTGCTGGGGCATACGACCTCCGGCGAGAGTGGTGCCCGGTTGCCCGCGGAGGGGCGTGCGGTGGCAGAGAGTGTACACGCCGGGTCGGAGGTTGATCCAAGCGGGCCGGCTGGGTTGGAGGGGGCGGCGTTGAAGATCTACACCAGGAGTGGAGACGACGGCACGACCGGGTTGCTCTTCGGCGCTCGCGTGGCCAAGGACGATCCTCGCACTGAGGCCTACGGGGACATCGACGAAGCGGTGTCGGCCCTTGGGCTTGCTCGCTCCCTCGCCGGGAGTGAGGAGCTGGCCGGTGAAGTGCTGACGGTGCAGCGCGAGCTGTTCTCCGTGGCTTCTCAACTGGCCACTCCCGCCGAGGAGTGGGGCAAGCTCGTCGCCGGGTCGAGCCGCGTCGCCCCGGAATCCGTCAAGCGGATCGAGGAGGCAATCGACGCCTGCACGGCTCGCTTCGAGATGCCGCGGGGGTTTGTCGTCCCCGGGGAAACGCAAGCAGCGGCCGCGTTGGATGTCGCCAGGGCCGTGGTGCGCCGGGCGGAACGGCGAGTGGTGGCGCTCGAGAGAGCGGGCATGTTGCCCGACCGAACGCCCCTGCACTACCTCAATCGCCTGTCCGATTTCCTGTTCGTGTTGGCCAGGTTCGAGGAAGGCGAGTCACGACCGCTGAGGGACCAGGCGTAATCCCCTCCACACCCGGAGCCGAGTCCTCAAGCACCTTGCGACAGACCGGCCAGGTAGGCGCGCACCTTGCGGTGGTTGACCAGCAGCACCAGGGTCAGGGGCACCGCGGCAAAGGCGCCCGAGAATAAGAAAACTTGCGCCGTCAGCACACACGTCGCCACCAGCGCGGGGTAGGCCGCGCGCCCGCCCCGGCCCAGCACTCGGATCGAATACAGGATAGGCCCGATGCTGACCAGCCCGCCGACGAGCGCGCCTACGAGAAGGAAGGCGCCCGCCCCTTGGTTCTCGGAGAGGTTGAGCAGCCCGATCACCGAGCCGAGCACCGCCCCCGCCAGCGCGAGGTTCAGCCACGCGCGAAGGGCGCGAAGAGGCGCGGGTTGATCGGTACGGCGAGGGCGAGGCTGACCTTCCAGGCGCGCCAGCCCGCGGGCGAGCGCTTCGCGCCCGGCACTTCTAGCACTAGGCATAGGTGTGCTCCGGCCCGGGGTAGGTCCCCTCGCCCACATCCCTCGCGAAGTCCTTCGCGGCCGTTGCGATCACCTCGTCGAGGTTCGCGTAACGCTTGACGAAGCGGGGCAACTGTCCCGATGAGATGCCCAGGAAATCGTGGAATACCAGTACCTGCGCATCGCAGGAGGGGCCCGCCCCGATGCCGATGGTGGGAATCGAGGCCGATGCGGTCACCTTCGCCGCCAGGTCCGGCGGGATGGCCTCCAGCACGATCGAGAAGGCGCCGGCTTCCTGAAGAGCTTGCGCCGCCTCGAGGATGATCTGCGCCGCATGCTTGCCTCGGCCCTGCACCTTGTACCCGCCGAAGGCGTTGACCGACTGGGGAGTCAGCCCGAGATGGCCCATCACCGGGATGCCGTAGGAGACCATCCGCGCGATGAGATCCACTACCTGCAGGCCTCCTTCGAGCTTGACGGCGTTGGCACCGGCCTTGAGAAGCGCGGCGGCGTTGGCCACCGCCAGGTCGCTGCCGGCCTGGTAGGAGCCGAACGGCATGTCTCCCACAACGAGCGCTCTGCGCGTGCCGCGGGCTACCGCTCGGGTGTGGTGCAGGCATTCCTCCATGCTGACCGGCAATGTCGTGTCGTAGCCGAGCATGACCATGCCCAGCGAATCGCCCACCAACAGCACCGGGATGCCGGCCTCGTCGAGGATGCGGGCTGAGTAGTAGTCGTAGGCGGTGAGCATGGCGAAACGCTCGCCTCTGGCCTTGTGCGCGGAGAGATCCTGGATCGTGACTGGCATGGCTCCTCCCAGGTCCTGGCGGCCCGCGGTCCGGGTCAGCCGGCGAATGCAATTCTCGCACGCTGGAGTGTGGTGCGGCCGAATGGGGGGGGCCGTCGGACGCGCCACACTGGGGACCGGCTATGAATGATCGTTGCCGGCGTGCTGGCGGTAGCGATTGGTGATGGGGAGGCGTCGGTCTCGGCCGAAGGCGCGCGGAGTGATCTTGATGCCCGGCGGGGCCTGGCGGCGCTTGTACTCGGCCCGGTCAACCAGCGATATCACGCGCAGGACGGTCGCCTGGTCAAAGCCGGCAGCCACGATCTGGGACGGGGACTCGTCGCGCTCCACATAGGCCTCGAGGATAGGATCGAGCACCTCGTACGGCGGTAGCGAGTCCGAGTCCTTCTGGTCGGGGCGAAGCTCGGCCGAGGGAGGCTTGACCAGGACGCGCTCGGGGATCGCCGGCGCGCGGCGGTTGCGATGGCGAGAGAGCTCATAGACCAGGGTCTTGGGCACGTCCTTGAGCACGGCCAGGCCTCCGGCCATGTCCCCGTACAGCGTCGAGTATCCCGTGGCCATCTCGCTCTTGTTGCCGGTGGTCAGCACCAGGTGGCCGTGCTTGTTGGAAAGGCCCATGAGGATCGTCCCGCGAACGCGGGCCTGCAGGTTCTCCTCGGCCGGCCCCGGCGCGGTTCCCTCGAAGCCCGGGGCGAGCGAAGCCAGGAATGCCTCGAACACCTCGCTGATGGGAACCACCATCAAATCGATGCCCAGCGCTTCGGTGAGCGCGACGGCGTCTTCAAGGCTCTCCGGGGATGAGTAGGGTGAGGGCATGGCCACTCCGTGAACCGCGTTGGGCCCCAAAGCATCCACGGCTATGACCGCGGTCAGGCTCGAGTCGATCCCGCCCGAGAGCCCCAGCACCACCGAGTGAAAACCGTTCTTGGTCGCGTAGTCTCGGGTGCCCAGCACCAGCGCCTCGTAGACCTCCTCGACCGGGTCGGGGATCGGAGCGACCCGGAAGCCGATGTGGGAGAGACGGGCGATGGGGGAGGCTCCGGGGTCATCCGGGCGGGCGGGATCACGCGGTGCGGGAACAAGATCGCGAGGCCCGGCGACGCGCGCCACCGGCAGTCCCGGCTCCAGCGCCGGACGGTCTCCGGCAAGCTCCAGGTCTCCCACGAAGAAGTCCTCAACGAACGGGGGGCTGCGATGGCGCAACTCGCCCCCGGCATCGTGCAGAAGGCTCTGTCCGTCGAGGACCAGTTCGTCCTGACCGCCCACGATGTTGACGTAGAGAATGGCGCACCCGGTCTCCCGAGAGCGGCGCGCCACCAGATCCCGGCGCACGACCGCGTTGTGGCGGTCGTAGGGAGAGGCATTGATGTTCACGACCAGGTCGGCTCCGGCCCGACCCGCAGCCACCGCCGGGCCGTCCTCGACCCACAGGTCCTCGCAGATCGTGACGGCGACGAGAGCGCCGCCGACTTCAACCAGCGTCAGGTGGTCGCCCGGGGCGAAGTGGCGCTGCTCGTCGAAGACCCCGTAGTTGGGCAGGCAGATCTTCTCGTGCACGGCGATCAGCTTCCCGTCGTGCACGACGGCGGCCGCGTTGCGCGGCTTGCCTCCATCCGCACCCGGCTCGACGAACCCGACCACCGCCACCAGGCTCTCGTCCACCAGTGGCAGCAAGGACTTCAGCGCGGCGCGGGAGTCGGCGGCGAACGAGGGACGCAACACGAGATCCTCCGGCGGGTAGCCGGTGACCGCCAATTCGGGGCCGGCAAGCAGGTGCGCGCCCGCGGCGCCGGCACGAGCGATTGCCGCGGCGATGAGGCGGATGTTTCCTTCCAGGTCTCCAACCACGGGGTTGATCTGGGCCCCGGCGACCCTCAGTTTGACCACTTGTGCCGCCCTCCGGTCCGATGGTCCCGCCCTCCGGTCCGATCATTCGTGGCCGCCCGGCACACTCTGTCCGGCGACGGCACATCGACGATGCTCGCCGCCATGTGTGCCCTACGCCGCTCGACCTTGCCCGGCACGTTGCCCCGCCTTCGCTCGAGCCGGACGAGCCCCTGGGCGCTCGCCGACTGTTGGCGAAAGCCTACCAACGGCGGGCGGTTGGCGCTTGCTCGCGGGTTAGAATGGCGCAACGGGATGGGGAGGGCGACATGGACAAGCAGCAGGAATACGTTCTGCGTACGGTCGAAGAGCGCGACGTGCGCTTCATCCGGTTGTGGTTCACGGACGTGCTGGGCTTCCTCAAGTCCTTCGCGATTCCGCCGGCCGAGCTGGAGCAAGCATTCGCCGAGGGCATCGGGTTCGACGGCTCGGCCATCGAGGGCTTCGCTCGGCTGCAGGAATCCGACATGGTCGCCCGGCCGGACGCGTCAACCTTCGCTTTGTTGCCGGGTCACCAAAATGATCACGGGCTGGGGGCCCGGATGTTCTGCGACGTCTACACCCCGAGCGGGGTTCCTTTCGACGGGGACCCGCGCTGGGTGCTGAGGCGCAACCTGGAACGGGCCGCGGAGCGCGGCTTCACCTTCTACGTTCACCCCGAGATCGAGTTCTTCCTGTTCAAGTCGGCGACCACGCCCGAACCGTTGGACAGCGGCTCCTACTTCGACCTGACGCCGCTTGACGTTTCCAGCGACTTTCGCCGGCACGTGATCAGCGTCCTGGAGCAGACGGGCATCTCGGTGGAGTACTCCCACCACGAGGTCGCCCCGTCGCAGCACGAGATCGACCTGCGCTATGCCGACGCCCTGACGATGGCCGACAACGTGATGACCTACCGGCTGATCGTCAAGGAGGTCGCCATGGAGCGCGGCATCTACGCGACCTTCATGCCCAAGCCGGTCGCCGGCCAGTTCGGAAGCGGCATGCACACCCACCTGTCACTGTTCGAGGGAGACCGCAACGCCTTCTTCGATTCGAACGACCCCTACCACCTGTCGAAGGTGGGTCGCGGTTTCGTCGCCGGCCTGCTCGTCCACGCGGCCGAGATCACGGCCGTGGTGAACCAGTGGGTGAACTCCTACAAACGCCTGGTTCCCGGATATGAAGCCCCGGTGGACATTTGCTGGGGGCGTCACAGCCGATCGGCGCTGGTCAGGGTGCCGGGGTACAAGCCGCGCAAGGCTTCGGGTACCCGCATCGAGTTCCGCTCTCCCGACCCGGCGTGCAACCCCTACCTGGCCTTCGCCTTGATGCTGGCCGCGGGCCTGAAGGGCGTGGAGCAGGGCTACGATCTCCCGCCTGAGGCGGAGGGCGACATCTCCGCGATGACCGAGGTCGAGCGCCAGGCGGCCGGAATCACCCGCTTGCCGGCAAACCTCGCTCAGGCCCTGGACGTCATGGAGTCCTCGGAACTGGTGGCGGAGGCATTGGGGGAGCAGGTCTTCGAGTACTTCCTGCGCAACAAGCGGGAGGAATGGGACGCCTACCGGGCGCAGGTCACTCCGTTCGAGCTCACCCGTTACCTCCCGCTGCTGTAGGTGGCCAAACGGTCGGCGGGGTCGCCGTGGGTGACGGGGGTGGGGCAATGATCCGGCGGCGGATTCCGGGGGTCTGGTGAGCGCTCATCCCACTTCCCGGCCGGAGGCCGGGCCGGAGAGCGTCTTGGCGCGCCTGGGCTTTGCCGATCCGAAGGCCGCAGCCCGGGATCTGGAGCAGATGGGGTTGTGGCCGGCACCGGATCGTGCCGGGCAAGGGGCCCGCCGGCTGGTGCGCGACATCGCGGACTGTGCCCATCCCGAGGCCGCCTTGCGGGCACTACGCCGCTTGGGGGAGCAACCTGGAGGGGCGGCAGTGATCGAGTTGCTGCGCCGCCGGCCGGGTTTCCGATCGCGGATGCTCGCCGTTCTCGGGGCAAGCATTTCCCTGGGGGAGTCACTCGCCGCGAGTCCGGACGAGGCCGAGTTGCTGGCCGACGGCGCGGCGTTCGCACGCCCTCGCCGGCCCGAGGCGCTGCGGCGTGATGCGCTGGAGGCGGTCTGCGCCGCGGGGTGGGCGCAAGGCCTGGCCGCGATCCGCAACTTCAAGCGTCGTCAGACCCTGCGTGTCGCGGTGCGCGACCTTGCGGGAGCGGCGGATCTGGTGGAGACGGTTCGCGAACTCTCCGCCCTGGCCGAGGCCTGCCTCGAGGCCGGTCTCGCCCTGGCCACCGCGCGAACCCTCGAGGAATCCGGTTTTTCCTCGCCCCCGTGCCGCTTTGGCGTGATCGGTATGGGAAAGCTCGGAGGAAGCGAGCTCAACTACCACTCCGACATCGACGTGATGTTCGTCTTCGAGCCGGTAGCGGGTTTGGACTCCGACGCCCTCGGCTTTGCCACCAAGGTTTCCGAGCGCCTGCTGGAGGCGTTGTCGGCCGTTACACCGGAAGGGGCCGCCTTCCGAGTGGATGCCAACCTTCGTCCCGAGGGAAAGCACGGGCCACTGGCGCGCTCGCTGGATTCCTACCGCGCCTACTGGGAGCGCTGGGCGCAGACCTGGGAGTTCCAGTCCCTCATCAAGGCTCGTCCCGTGGCCGGGGATGTGACCCTGGGCCAGGAGTTCATGCGCGCGGCCACCCCCTTCGTCTACCCCGAGCGCCTTGCCCCCGAGGCGGTGGCCGAGGTCAGGCGCATGAAGGCCCGGGTGGAAAGCTCGCAGCCGGCGCGTGCTGGGGGTGAGCGCCAGGTCAAGCTCGGCCGCGGGGGGATCCGGGATGTGGAGTTCTCCGTCCAACTTCTGCAGATGGTGCACGGGCGTCACGACGAGAGCTTGAGGTCGGGAACCACCCTGGAGGCGTTGCGTGCCCTGGCTGTGGGGGGCTACGTGGGCGAGGAGGACGCCTCGGAACTGAGTGAGGCCTATGTGTTTTTGCGCACTGTCGAACACCGTCTCCAACTCGCACAGTCGCGTCGCACGCACACCATTCCTGAAGACGCTCTGCGCAGGACATGGCTTGCACGGACGATGGGATTCCGGGACACCCCTGAGGCCACGGCGCTCGATGCCTTCGAGTCCCGATGGCGCCGGGTGGCTGGGACCGTGCGGGCCCTGCACGAGAAGCTCTTCTACCGCCCGTTGCTCGAGGCCTTCGGGGCGGTGCCGGCCGGCTTGGACTCGAAGGCCGCCGCCGAGCGGCTGGAGGTGTTGGGCTACCGGCATCCGGACGTGGCGCTGCGCCACCTGGAAGCGATGACGTCCGGTGTGTCCCGGCGCGCGCGAGTGCTCAGGACGATGCTGCCGGTGATGCTGGACTGGCTGGCGGAAGCCCCCGATCCCGATGGAGGGCTGGCCGCCCTGCGCACCCTGGCGGAGGCGATGGGGGATCGGCCGAGCTTCCTGGGGGCCTTGCGCGACAACCCTCCGGTGGCGGAGCTGGCCTGCCGCATCCTGGGATCGAGCCAACTGCTGGCCGACTTCCTGGTCCGCTCCCCGGAGACCTTCGCTGCCCTGTCCGACCTGCGGGCGCTCCGCGAGCCCAAGACCCGGGAGGATCTGGTCGGGGAAGCCATGGCCTTGCTGGACTGGCAGGCGGGTCTCGATGCCCAATCGGAGGCGCTGCGTCGCTTCAAGCGAAGGGAGTTCCTGCGCACGGCCATCCGCGATCTGGCAGGGCTGGCCGACATCGTGGAGGTGGGAGGCGAACTCTCCGCCCTGGCCGAGGCCTGCCTCGAGGCCGGTCTCGCCCTGGCCACCGCGCGAACCCTCGAGGAATCCGGTCTTTCCTCGCCCCCGTGCCGCTTTGGCGTGATCGGCATGGGAAAGCTCGGAGGAAGCGAGCTCAACTACCACTCGGACATCGACGTGATGTTTGTCTTCGAACCGGTTGCGGGTTTGGACTCCGACGCCCTCGGCTTTGCCACCAAGGTTTCCGAGCGCCTGCTGGAGGCGTTGTCGGCCGTTACACGGGAAGGGGCCGCCTTCCGAGTGGATGCCAACCTCCGTCCCGAGGGAAAGCACGGGCCACTGGCGCGCTCGCTGGATTCCTACCGCGCCTACTGGGAGCGCTGGGCGCAGACCTGGGAGTTCCAGGCCCTCATCAAGGCTCGTCCGGTGGCCGGGGATGTGGCCCTGGGCCAGGAGTTCATGCGCGCGGCCACCCCCTTCGTCTACCCCGAGCGCCTTGCCCCCGAGGCGGTGGCCGAGGTCAGGCGCATGAAGGCCCGGGTTGAGAAGGAGCGACTGCCTGCCGGCCAGGACCCTCGTTTCAACGTCAAGCTCGGGATAGGTGGGCTGGCCGACGTCGAATGGACCGTCCAGTTGCTGCAGATGCGAAACGGCGGAGGGCTTGGGGCGCTCAGGGTTGCGGGCACGCTGGATGGAGTCGAGGCTCTGCGCCGGGAAGGCCTGCTGCCCGGTCGGGACGCGGACTGGCTGGTCGAGGCGGCGCGCTTCCTGAACCGGGTGCGAAACCTCGCCTTCCTCGCGTCGGGGCGCGCTGAAGACTCGCTGCCCCGAAACGTTGACGAGATGGAGAGACTGGCTCGCATCATGGGTTACTCCGCGCCGGGGCGGCAGGCGTTCCTCGAGGATTACCGCCGCATCACCAGGCGCTGCCGCCAGGTCACCACCCGGCACTTCTACGGCACGGCCTGAGCCGTCTTACCCACTGACACCGTTGGGTCCAGCGCGCTTGGTGCTCGCCCCCGCAGATACGCCCCCATTCGAGCGCCCCTCCATCCCTGATGGCTGCGTTGCTCGTCGCTTGCGTACTGTCCAGCACGCGGCGCTTCTCGCGGCCTTGCCCTCGGGGCGCGGTGGCGCTCTCGGTGGTGGCCGTACCTACGGGGGCGAGCACTTAGGTGAGAGAATTCGACCGCCGATATGTACGGCGATGGATGGTGGGGTGAGAGGTCGGGTTTCCGGGCGCTTGCCGGCTCTTGCGGTCCCGGGGAGGGATCACACACGGCGAAGGCAAACCCGAGCAGTGACCGCTCACCCGGCGGGAACTCGAGGAGCGGGTGTGAGCGATCTGTCCGTGCGGGCGAGGCTGTACATCGGCGGCCTGCTGGCAACGGCCGTTGTGGTCGGCGTGATTGCAGTGTTGGCCGCTCTTGCCTCGGTGGGGGACTACGGTGTGCGCACTTGGGGCACCTTCGCGGCATTGCTGGCTCTCGCGATTGCCGCTCAGCAGTTCGTGGTTCGGGCTCCCGTGCACCAGACGTATTCGCTGACGCTGGCGTTCATTCTTGCCGCCGTGTTGTTGCTGCCCGCGCCGCTCGTGGCGGGAGTGGCCACCCTGCCATTCGGGGTCGCCCTTGTTTGGGGAAACCGTCCTTCGGGCACTCGCGAACGGCGCCCGCTGTATGTGCCGATGTTCAACATGGCCGGGCATTGTCTCTCGGCGCTGACCGCCCAGGCGCTGTTCGTCGTGGTGATCGGGACGGGCGGCCTGGACCCGCGTAGCGCCCGGGGTATGTGGGGGATCCTGGTCGCCGTCGTCGCGCTCGTGGCGGTCAACCACGCGTTGGTAGCGGTGGCTCTCAGCGTGGTGCGCGGCGTCCGGTTTCGCTCATCCGGTGTGCTCACGCTGGAGAGCCTGTCCACCGATCTGGGCCTCGCCGCGTTGGGTGCGGCTACCGCGGTGCTGGCGAAGGTCAATCTCGCGATCAGCGTGCTGTCCCTTGCGCCGATGCTCCTGCTATACCGGGCGCTGCACGTGCCGGCGCTGCGCGTCGAGGCTCGAACCGATCCCAAGACGGGCCTGGCCAACGCCGGGGCGTTCAGGGAGGCCCTGGAGGACGAGTGCCACCGGGCGGTCCGGTTCCGCCGGCCGGTCGCCATACTGATGGCCGACCTGGATTGGCTTCGGGACGTGAACAACACCTATGGGCACCTGGCCGGGGACGATGTGCTGAAGGGGGTCGCCGATGTCATCCGCTCCAGCGTTCGTCAGTACGACGTGGCAGCGCGTTTCGGCGGCGAGGAGTTCGCAATGATGCTGCCCGAGGCCGATCTGGCCGTGGCCGTCGAGGTGGCCGAGCGCATCTGCGGCAAGGTGCGTTCCACCACTTTCGAGGTCGCGACCTCATCAACGCCCATTGGGGTTACGGTGAGCATCGGAGTCGCGGCTTTCCCCGAGGATGGACGAGAGCCCGACGAGCTCATCCACCGGGCCGACATGGCTCTGTATCACGCAAAGCTTTCCGGCCGGGATCGGGTTTGCGCGGCCGCGAACCTGCCCGGACGCCCGATTCGCCGCGAGCCCTCCGTCTCTCTTCGTGGGAGTATTTGAGGGGCGAAAGGGGCGCGAGGTGCATCTGGCCGCCGGCCACGTTGTTGAGGTTTCGGCAGAGCTTCTCTGGGCGGGCTTGGTGCTGGTCACCCTCATTGCGGCTGTGGCAGTCCTGCTGGCCGTTGGGTGGCGGAATCGCCGGCATGTGGAGCGGCTGCGCAGCGAGCGTGACGTCGCGGTCCAAGTTGCCTTGCGAACCGAGGAGCAAGCGCTTCGTGAGGCCGAGGCCCTCTCCGACGTGCTGGAACAACGAGTGCGTCAACGCACCGAGGCGCTGGAGGCCCTGCATCGGGTCGCCCTGGAGATATCCGTGCTCACCGATCGTCAGACCTCGCTGGAACTGGTGGCCGATCAGGCGCGCCTGCTGGTCGACGCCGATGGTAGCGTCATCTTGCTGCGGGACTCCGAAGGTCTGCGGCTCGCCGCGGCGGCGGGATCGGTCGCCACGCTGGTGGCCGAGGGGGTTACGCCCGGAGTGCCGATCGCCGAACGCGCCATCCGGGAGGAGCGTTCGGTTCAGGGACCGGGGGAGCCGGTGCCGGGCATGCGCTGCATCGAGTGCGCGACCCCGCTGCGAGGGCCGCGAGGATCCGTGCTCGGCGCGTTGTGCGTGGGGCGCATGTCCGACGAGGCTTTCGATCCTGAGAGCGTGGATACCCTCGAGCGTTTCGGGGTGCACGCTGCCATCGCCGTGGAAAACGCCCAGCTCTACGACCAGGTCAGGTCCCTGTCGACGGTGCGCGAGCGCGAGCGGCTTGCTCGGGAACTACACGACGGTCTGGCTCAGGTCATCGCATTCATGAGTGCCAAGGGGGAGGCCGCTTCGGCGCACCTTGAAGCCGGCAGAACCGGGGAGGCTCGCCGCCAGCTCGAGGAGATGCGCGGCATGGTCGAGCAGGCGCGCCTGGACATCCGAGAGGCGATCCTTGGGCTGCGTGCCGCGGCCGTCATCACGGACGAGGGGCTGGTCGCCACACTGGAGAGCTACGTCCGCCGCTTGGGCCGCACAGCGGACCTGTCTGTGCGCGTGAGAGACGCCGGATGGAGGGCACTCGCTCCGGAGGCGGAACTGCATCTCCTACGAATCGTGCAGGAGGCACTGACCAACGTGCGTAAGCATTCGGGCAGGCACGAGGCGGAGGTCTTGCTGGACATGCGCGACGGTGTCGCGGTCCTCGAGGTGCGCGACAGTGGCCGTGGTTTCGATTCCGCGGCCGTCCACGAAGGTATGGGCCTGGGCAGCATGCGCGAACGGGCCCGCGAGGCGGGGGGCGAACTCGAGCTGAGAACCGCGCCGGGTGAGGGCACGCTCATTCGCGTTTGCGTCCCGGTCTCGCCGGCGGAGGGGGTGGGCGGTGCGGCTGCTGCTGGTTGACGACCACGCGCTGGTGCGCAACGGGATCGCGAGCTTGCTCGAAACGCGCGAGGGATACGAGGTGGCCGGGGAATGCTCAGGTGGCGTGGAAGCGCTGGAAGCCTTGGGGCGTCTCGATCCCGACGTGATCCTTATGGACGTGCACATGCCGGGCATGGACGGCATCGAGGCCACACGCAAGATCCTTGCCGAACACCCGGAGAGCAAGGTCGTCATGCTTACCGTCGCTGAGGACGAGGAGCACCTGCTGGAAGCGTTGAAGGCAGGGGCTCGAGGCTACGTTGCGAAGAGCGCCAAGGCGGGGGAGTTCTTCGAGGTTCTCGAAGCCGTGAGCGGGGGTGAGGTGGCGGTCTCGCGCCTGCTCGCCTCGCGACTTCTCGAGGAGTTCGCGCGCGAGGAACCCGGCGCTCGTACGTCACGGGTGCTGACCAAGTCCGAGGCCCGGGTGCTGGAACTGGTGGGGCAAGGCAAGACCAACTCCGAGACCGCGGCCACGCTGTTCATCTCGGAGAACACCGTCAAGTTCCATCTGCGCAACATCCTGTCCAAGCTCCAGGCGCACACGCGCGCGCAAGCCGTGGCCAAGGCCATGCAGGAAGGCCTGATCGAAGGCCCACCGCCCGCCTGACGCGGAGCACGGCGCCTCTATCCCGTCCGGGCCCGCCGGATCTCCGACCTACCCGAACGGGTAGGTCGCAAGACCACCCCTCTGCCGGGAAGCAAACCGCCCGGACGCTCGTTGGCGTCATCGACAGGAACGTCCACCATGAGAACTGGACCGGCGGAAGGCGAACTGGGCCGGCGATGTATAGGGGGTGACGAGTTGGCCGATGAGGACGAGAAGGCCGAGAAGTTGGCGATCGTGTTGTTCTCGGGGACTCTCGACCGGTTGTACTCGGCGACCCTGCTGGCTTCCGGTGCGGCAGCCATGGGCAAGCAAGTCGACCTGTTCCTGACCTTCTGGGGCCTGGCCGCGTTTCGGAAGGACCAGGACAAGATGGGTCTTCCCGTGAGTTCCGACTACGGGCAGGAAGGGGCCAGGCTCGCCGGGCAGATCGCGGACAAGCAAGTCCCACCATGGTTCGAGACCCTCGCCGCGGCACGGGAGATCGGCGACATCCGCATCCACGCCTGCCCGATGAGCATGGATGTGATGGACATCTCCAAGGACGACCTGGAAGACGTCGTGGACGACGTGATCGGTGTGGCTTCGTTCGTCGAATTGGCCGGCCAGGGTCAAGTTCTCTTCATCTAGACGTGTGTTCTTCGATCGCAAAGGGGGACGCCCAAGGCGTTCCAGCCATCCCGGAGGTGGAGTCCATGTCCGAGATCGACACCAAGATCGCGGCGAACAGGGAGATCGACGCTCGCGGCAGCTTCTGTCCCGGCCCGTTGCTTGAGCTCATTCGAGGGATCAGAGAATCTGACATCGGCGAGACGCTCGCGATCCTTTCCGGTGACGCGGGCTCGCGCAAGGACATCCCCGCCTGGGTCGCCAAGGCGGGCCACGAAATGCTGGGCATCGAAGACCACGACGGCTACGCCCGGTTCGTGGTTCGCAAGGTCAGGTGATCGCGATGCCGGCCAACGTGGTGATCCTGGGTGGCGGGGTGGGGGGAACGCTCACGGCGAACCTGCTTGCCAAGCGCCTCAAGCCGGGCGAAGCGCGAATACAGGTCGTGGATCCCACGGGGATCCACGTCTACCAGCCGGGCTTTCAGTACGTTGCGGTCGGCCAGGCCAGGGCCCAGTCGCTGTCCCGTGACGAGCGCAGCCTTCTGAACCGCCGGGTGGAACTGATCGTCGACCAGGCCACGTACATCGATGCTCAGGCCAAAGAGGTCTCCCTCGGCCACGGCGGGTCACTGCCCTACGACTACCTGGTCGTTGCCACGGGTGCGCGCCTCGTTCCCGAGCAGGTCCCCGGCCTCATCGAGGGCGCCCACGAGTTCTACTCGCTGGAAGGCTCGCTGCGACTGCGCGAGGCTCTGCGGGGTTTCAAGGGCGGGCGGCTGGTCATCGGCGTTGCGGGGATGCCCTACAAGTGCCCGCCGGCGCCGGTGGAGTTCGCGCTGCTGGCCGACTCCTTCCTCCGAAAGCGTGGGGTTCGCGAGAAGACCCAGATCGATTTCCTCTCGCCGCTGAACAGGGCGTTCACCATCGAGTCGGCCTCCAAGATGGTCGCGCGCATATACGCCAAGCAGGGCATCAACCTGCACACCTTCGTCAACGTCGAGGCGGTGGATCCCTCGCGCGGGGAGGTCTCCTCGTTGGAGGGGGAAAGCTTCCCCTACGACCTGCTGGTGCTGGTGCCACCTCACCGGGGCGCGGAGTTCATCGAGAAGTCGGGGCTCGTGGATCGCGGAGGATGGGTTCCCACCGATCGCCATTCGCTGGCGGTGCGGGGGACCGACGGCGTATTCGCGATCGGCGACACCACCGACCTGCCGATCTCCAAGAGTGGTTCCACCGCCCACTACCAGTCGCCCGTGGTTGTCGAGCGCATCGCGGCGGGAGTGCAGGGCGTGGATCTCGCAAGGAACAAGGGCCACTACGACGGCAAGGTGGCCTGCTTCATGGAGACCGGTCAGGGCAAGGGCACGATCCTGTATTTCAACTACGAGAGGCCGCCCAAGTCGCCGGGGCCCTACCGGCGCTGGCACTGGGCGAAGTGGGCCTTCAATCGCGCCTATTGGTACACGGTTCCTCAGGGCAGGGTCTGAGCTCTGGTCGATCCCTCGCACCGGCGCCGGGATGGAAGGGAGGAGTGGAGGATGGCCGAGACGAGCACACACGTGGCGAAGGTTCTGGACGCCAGGAGGCTTTCTTGTCCGCTTCCGGTCTTGAAGCTGGCAAAGACGATGAAGGAGATGGAGGTGGGTGCCGTGCTGGAGATGCACGCTACCGACCCGGGCTCCCGGCCGGACGTGGAGGCCTGGTGTCGCAGCACCGGCAACGAGTTGGTGGCCCAGTCGGAGAACGAGGGCGTGTTCGTTTTTCAGATCCGCCGCTCGAAGTAGCGGGGACACTCCGGCTGGGGGAGTGGGCGGACGAGACGATGAGAGGAGGCGATGACCATGGGTGAGAGCGAGACTCCCGGCAAGCTGGCCTTGGTGGCTTGGAGCGATGACCTCGACAAGGCTTGGCCGGTTCTGATTCTGGCTACGACCGGAGTCGCTGCGGGGATGGATGTGTCCATCTTCTTCACCTTCTGGGGACTGCGGCTGCTGCAGCGCAACGACAAGCGAATGACGGGAAAGAACTGGATGCAGAAGATGCTGAGCATCTTCAATCGCGGCGGCGCCGACAACCTGAAGTTGCACAAGCTGAACTTCGCCGGCATGGGGCCCTGGATGATGCACAAGCTGGCCAAGGAACACGGAGTCGCCAGCCCCCAGGAGCTGCTGGAACTGGCCCGTGAGGCCGGCGTGCGTCTCGTCCCTTGCCAGATGACCATGGACCTCATGGGCATTTCGCGCGAGGACATGATCGATGGTATCGAGCAGCCGGCCGGGGCGATGAGTGCCATCCTGGAGATGCAGGAGGCCAAGGCCACCCTGTTCATCTGAGCCGTCTCTGATCCAAGCGAACAAGGTCGAAGGAGGCCGCACCTTCCGCGCGGCCTCCTTCCCGTTTCCGGGCTTGTGTAGCATAAGCCGGTGATGAGCGGGCGGCACGAATCTGGGAGGCAAGTCGTGGCGAGGGAATCCGGTTTCACGCCGGCGCGCACGACCGCGTCCTCGCCATTGGATTTGCCGGCCGGCGGCGGGCCGGCATGAGAGCGCCGACCGCTTCGGACGGGCGTTCGCGATCGGTCGCCTTCTGGGGATCCGGTGGCCAGACCCGAGGTGGGCAGACTGCCTGGAAGCGGGAGTTGGCCTTGCGGCTGCTGCCCGAGGGGGCCCTCGTTCTGGACGTCGGCTGCGGCGAGGGGGAGTCCTCACCTCCCGGCGTTGTGGGCATGGATGCTTCTCTCCCGGCCCTGGAGCAGGCGAGCAGGCGGGGCGTCACACCGGTTCTGGCGGATGCGGAGGCGGCGTGGCCGTTTGTCGGGTCGAGGTTCGACGCGGTGCTGGTGTTCGACGTGCTCGAGCACGTTCCCGACCCCGAGTTCCTGCTGGCGGAGGCCCGGAGAGTGCTGAAGCCGGGCGGGCTGTTGGTTGCCGCCATACCCAACGCGGCTCACCTCGCCAACCGAGTGAGTCTGCTGCTCGGCAAGACCTCCGATTTCACCGACGCGGGGCACCGACGCGGGGCGCCGGTGTCGGACCATCTGCACCGTTTCTCCCGGACCTCTGCTGCGAGACTATTGCTGGACAATGGTTTCGAGCCGGTTGCTTGGCACGGCTACTTCCCGAGCGAGTTCACCGAGGGGCCGTGGAAGGCGCTGTCGATCCTGGCGCGCCTGGCGCGCCGGGCCGGCCTGGCGCGCCTGACTCCCGGGCTGCTGGCCTACGAGTTCCTTTTTGCCTGCCGGATGACGGCGGGGGAGGGATGGGCCGAAGTGGAGCCGACTGCCGGACTGGGCGGACGCGACCGGCAGTCCGGAGGGACCCACGGACGCGACCGACAGTCCCGGGTGGACTCCGGACGGCGACTCGACTCGTTCGTCGCTCCCGCTGCTTCGCGGATGGCGCAGGGGCCCGTGACCTCCTGGGACGAGGACGACTCCAGGTATCGAGGCTATCGGGCCGGGCACGGCGGCTACCGGTTGGACCACCGAGTCAGGCAAGCTCTGAGGCTGACCCCCGCAGTTGCCGGAGGGTGCTTGTTGGATCTGGGGGCCGGGGACGCCTTCGTCACGTCGGTTCTGACCGACAGCTCGGGTGCGGCTCTCGGTGTGGCGGCGGACCTGGGCTTCGCCGAACCCCTGGTTCATTCGGTGGTGTCACTCGTCAGCAAGGCCAGAGTGGATCTTTCCAGACCCTTGCCGTTCCGCGACGCTTGCGCCGATCTGGTGGTCAGCTTGGAGACGATCGAGCACATGTCCGACCCAGACGCCTTCCTCACAGAGATCCGCCGGGTGCTGGCGCCTGGTGGGAGCCTGATCCTGTCCACACCGCGCCTTGACTCGCTCCTGGTGGTGGCCTCGCTGCTGCTCGGCTTCCAGCCTCCGGGAGTGGAAGCCTCGGCGCGCCGGCGATATGGGAGTCCTCTGGGTGAGGGCCGTCCCTCCGGGCACCTCCATCTGTTCACGCGCAGGGCCCTTGGGGAAGCCTTGACGGCGAATGGTTTTCGGATAGAGGCCTACCGGGAGGGCAGGTTCAGCTCCAGTTGGAGACAGGCTCGCATCACGGGCAGGCGAAGGCGGGCAAGGGATCTTCTCCTGGAGGTGTTCTTCTTCTTCTACGATCTGCTTCCTTTCCGAAAGGACGTGATGGTGGTAAGAGCCGTCCCCCGTGACCGGGTGAGCACGTGAGCCAGTATCAGAGGGACTACTACGACTCTCACTACTCCACGCGTGGCGCCCTGCTTCGTGCGCAACTGACCCACCCCCTCTTCTCATCGTTCTACTCGAGGCTTGCCCGGCGCGTGCTCGACCACGGCGCCGTCCAACTGGGGGAGGCAGTGGCGGCGGGGATGAGACCGCTTCGGGTTCTGGAGCTGGGATGCGGAGAGGGGTTGCTGGCAGCCGCGCTCGCGCGGGTGGCCTCCGAGGCCGGCGCGGAGATCGCCTACACCGGATCGGATATCAGCGCCTCCGCACTGGATCTCGCTCGCCGGGCAGCTCCGGGCGAGTTCGTGGTGGGCGACGCCTCGGACGTGGCGGCCGGCCTGCAGCTGGGCGGCTTCGACCTGGTGGTGGTCAAGAACCTCCTGCATCATCTCTCGAACCCCGCGGAGTTCCTGCGCCGGGCGAGTGCGTTGCTGGCTCCCGGGGGAAGACTGGTCGCAGCCGAGGCTTCCCGAGGCAGCCCACAGGCCTGGTTCTTCAGCGTTCTGGCTCCCCGGCGCGAGCGCTACTTCTTCGTCTACGGCAAGGCCAGGACGCGGCGGTTCTTCGGCGAGGCCGGCTACCGTCTCATCAGGGTCGAGCCGTTCAGCTTCCTTCCCTATGAGCTCTTCTTCGCCATTCGGCCGGGTGTGTTCAGACGACTGGTCAATCCCGGCAAGAGGCAGACGGTTTGCGGGGTGGATGCGCTGGACGATCGGCTCACTCGGCTGCTGCCGGCTCTGTGCTCCTACCGCATCTGGGTGGGATCGCCCACGGGCGGCCGCGCAAGATAGCGTGGATCTGGAGAGGGCGCCGCGTGGTAGGGGGGTCGGTGGGGGGGCAACAGGACGGCCACCATTCTCAGCCCAGCAGACATCACCCCCGCTTTGCCTGTGCCGCGGTGATCGTCAACAACTGCGGCGTGAAACTGGTTTGGCAGTGCGCCTGGCCCGCTACGTCAACATCCACCACGACCGTGTGGCCGGGGGCAGCGTCACCGATCCGGAACGAGATGTCCGCCGACCCTTGATCGTCTGTGGTGCCCTGGAAGACGACATCGCCGGACTCGTAGTGGACAGTCACCGTGACTCGGGCCCACGAGGCCGTTCTCGTGACGTGTACTGTCTCCTCCGAGTCCTGCCTCGGAGTGGGGTTGGAGACCGTGGCGATGCACGACAAGGGCGGGGCCGGCCGGTGAGCGGTTAGGGGCGAGCGTGGGGTGGTAGGCGAAACCGCCGGAGTCAGATCAGGGCTCTTGGCTCGAGTTGGGTGAGTCGTGGAGTCGCTGCAGGCGACCGAGAGAACCCCGAGCGCCAGGATCACAACCGCCAGTGCTTTGGCTTGAGAAAGAGCCCGGGCCCAACATGTCGCTAGTTGCTCAAGCTGAAACTGGAGACGCATCCTGTCCCTTCCGCCCGCCTATGTCGCCATCCGACAGCACACCCCGCCGTCCGAGTATGTCCTAGTATGGCGCGATCGCGGCATTGACGCTAAAGGTCTGGAATTGCACAATGAGTGGTCAGGGACGACGCCAGGTGGCCGTTCCGGCTGCGGGGCGAGGGAGAAGGGGTGACCCCCTGTGGACCTATCGCGTTGGAGTTCGTTCCATTCGACGGTGGTATGCACCGGCTCCCCTCGGGGGGGGCGGTCAGCGTGAGCCAGCCGCCACCCGAGAAGGAGCAGCGGCTCGCACTGGCACCATCTATCATTGATGTCGAGCTCACGCAGGCCTCCCAGTACGCGCGCAGTCTGATCGAGGCGTCACTCGACCCTCTGGTCACGATCTCGCCCGAAGGAAAGATCACCGACGTCAACGAAGCCACGACCAAGGTGACCGGCGTGGCGCGCGAGGTGCTCATCGGGACCGACTTCTCCAGCTACTTCACCGAGCCCGACAAGGCGCGCGACGGATACCAGCGGGTCTTCTCCGAAGGATCGGTCATCGACTACCCGCTCACCATCCGCCACCGCGACGGAACTTTCACCCATGTCCTCTACAACTACAACGCCTCGTTCTACCGGGACACCACTGGCAACGTGCTCGGGGTGTTCGCCGCAGCCCGCGACATCACCGAACTCAACAGAAGGGAGCGCCAGCTTAGGGTCTACGCGAACGAGCTGGCAGCGGCAAACAGCGAGCTCGAGGCCTTCTCGTATGCAATGTCTCACGATCTTCGAGCCCCCTTGCGAGCCATCGAGGGATTCGCGGGAATCCTGGTCGAGGACCACGCCCAGCAGTTGAACGCTGAAGCAAGGCGCCTGCTGGATGTCATCACAGCCAATACGCGTCGTATGGCCACCCTCATAGATGGCTTGCTCCTTCTGTCTCGTGTGAGCCGCACAGGGCTCGCGAAGGCGGAGGTGAACCTCGACGAGCTCGCCAGAGAAGTGGTCGACGAATTGCGGGGTGCCGAGCCGAACCCTCACATCGAGGTCAGGATTGACTCCCTGGGAATTGTCCAGGCGGATGCCGCACTCCTGCGGCAGGTTCTGGTCAACCTGGTCTCGAATGCCCTCAAGTTCACCCGCTCGCGAGAGAAGGCTCAGGTTGAGATCGGGCGAACCGAGAGCTCGTCCGAGACGGTCCTCTTCGTCAAGGACAACGGCGTGGGGTTCGACACGTCTTACGTTGACAAGCTGTTCCGCCCGTTCCAGCGACTGCATTCGGCAGCGGAGTTCGAGGGCGCCGGCATCGGGCTTGCCGTTGTCGAGCGCATTGTGCGTAAGCACGGGGGTCGAGTGTGGGCCCAGGGGGAAGCAGGGAAGGGAGCCTGCTTCTGCTTCGCTTTGAGCCGAGAGGAGGCAGACGGTGGTTGCTGAGGCGGACGCCGCAATCCTGATGATCGAGGACAACCCCGACCATGCGGAACTCGCCCTGCGAGCCCTGAAAGTGCACAAGCTGGCCAACAGGGTACTGGTGCTCGGCGACGGAGCGCAGGCACTCGACTACCCATTCTCAAATGGGGAGTACGCGAGCCGGCTGGCCGGCAATCCCAAGGTCGTGTTGCTGGACCTCAACCTCCCGAAGGTGCACGGTCTGGAGGTCCTGAGGCGCATGAAGGCCGACGAAAGAATGAAGATGATCCCCGTTGTGGTGCTCACGTCGTCGAAAGAAGAATCGGATCGGATCGATAGTTACCGTCTGGGAGTGAACAGCTACATCGTCAAACCCTTGGATTTCGCCCAGTTCGTCAAGTCCGTGGGCGACATCGGCCTCTACTGGCTACTTCTGAACGAACCACCCGAGTGAGGACGCCATGCGCCCGGAATGCCGCATCCTGCTCTTGGAAGACGTCGACACCGACGCCGAACTAGCGGAGCGTGAACTTCGCAAGGGCCAGCTCACCCCCTCCGTGCGCCGGGTTCAGACGCGAGATGAGTACATTCGGGAACTGGCGGTGTTCTCCCCCGATCTAGTCCTGGCCGACAACTCCCTGCCGGACATCAATGGGATGACTGCGCTCGCGCTTGCCAAGGAACGGTGCCCGGACGTTCCCTTCATACTCGTCACCGGAACCATGGGCGATGAGGCCGCGGTGCAGGCGATCAAGAACGGAGCGACCGACTACGTCCTCAAGGAGAACTTGCCCCGTCTGGTGCCCGCCGTTCGCCGGGCGCTGCAAGAGGCCGCCGACCATCTCGAGCGCAGGGCAATGGAAGAGGCTCTCCGTGAGAACGAGGAGCGATTCCGCGCACTTGTTCACAACTCGACGGACGTCATAGCCATCCTCGACGCGGAGGCGCGGCCTCTGTATGCGAACCCAGCAGGCGAGCGGCTGTTCGGGTTATGCGCCACCGAGGGGACGAGCCGGAACCTTATCAATCTCGTCCACCCCGACGATCTCGACCTGGCCACGGCCGCACTCGTCAAGACCCTAACAACGCCCGACATCTGCGTCCCCAGTTCCTTCCGCCTCGCCACCGTCGACGGACGCTGGTCTTCCCTCGAAGCTACCTTCAGCAACTGCCTCGACCATCCCGCTATCCGCGGGATCGTCGTCAATGCCCGATGCGTCACCGAGCGCAAGCAGGCCGAGGAAGCCCTACGCAACGTCAACCACGTGCTGCGGACCCTCAGCGCCTGCAACGAGATACTCGTGCATGTGACCGATGAGCCGAGTCTGTTGGCCAAGATGTGCGAGGCGATAGTCGAGGTGGGCGGCTACCGCCTGGCCCGCGTAGGGGTGGTGGACCTTACCAGCCCCACGGGTGTGCGCACGGTCGCCTTTCACGGCGATCCGGAAGGGTATTTGGACCCGGCGTTGTCGGCCTCCAGCGAGGACGCCTATCCGCCGTACATCGAGACAGTCCGCATCGGCCACCTCCAGGTAACGCAGGACATCAGGGCCCTGTCCGAGTCCCTGCCCTGGCGGCAGCCCGCGGTCGCCCGGGGCTGCCGTTCGGTTGTCGCCCTGCCGCTCTGGGTCGACCAGCAGTTGTTCGGGGCCCTGGAAATCTACGCCGACCGGGTCGGCGCTTTCGACGACGAGTCCATCCGAGTGCTCGAGGAACTCGCCAGCGATCTGACCTTCGGGCTCGGCGTCCTGCGGACCCGCGCCGAGCGCCTGGGCTACCTCGAGCAGCTCGAGGCCAGCCTGGCAGCCACCATTCGCGCGGTTGTCTCCACCACCGAGATGCGCGACCCCTACACTGCCGGCCACCAACGGAGAGTTGCGGACCTCTCGGTCGCGATCGCCACCGAGATGGGCCTCGATCCCGGCACCGTCAAGGGTGTCGAAGTGGCGGCGACCATCCACGACATCGGCAAGATCGCGGTGCCGGCCGAGATCCTCAGCAAGCCCTCCAGGCTGACCCCCGCCGAGTTCGAACTCGTCAAGGGCCACCCGCAGGCGGGTTGCGACATCCTCGCCGACGTCAACTTCCCCTGGCCGATCCAGGAGATGATCCTCCATCACCACGAACGTCTCGATGGGTCGGGCTATCCGGACGGCCTGCAAGGCGACCAGATTACCCTCGGCGCCCGCATCCTCGCCGTGGCAGACCTGGTCGAGGCCATGGCCTCCCACCGTCCGTACCGGCCCGGACTGGGCACAGCTGCGGCCACGGCTCAGCTGAACCTGGACCGGGGCACACTGTTCGACCCGGATGTCGTGGACGCCTGCCTCACTCTGTTCCGAGAGAAACGATTCCAGTTCGCTCCGTCAAGCTAGCCTGGAGCCGAAGCCCAACGGACTCCACAGAAAGCGGCAACGCGGGGGTTGTTTAGGCAACCTAGGCGGCGGACGGCGCAAGCTACTCGCGGGTTGGAATTGTCGGTGTCGGTTTGATTGCGACCCCTCAGCGCCGGAGGGCCAGGCACTCGTCGCGACAAGGGGAAATACACAAGACGGGGCAAATAGTGTCGGAGAGCCGAGATACGAGAACCGCACGGGCCAATCGGCCGGGGCGAAGCAGGCCTCCAACGCTGGCAGCCAGCGGAGCGACCACAACCACACTTCCGCACGACCGCCGAACCCAGGCAACCTCAACTGGCGGCTGGCACCTTGGGCGGCGGCTACAAGGTTTCAATTCCTTCGACGGCACCGTTGTAGGCCCCGTCCGCGCCTTGTGTTGGCTGTCGATGTCGTTGGCCAGCTACCTCGCCACGTCGCTTCCGACCGAGTCAACGATGCAGCCCTCGACAACTGCCCCGGCCCCCCCGCGCGCTCGGCTGCCGACCAGGCCCCGATGGCTCGGTTCCAACCGCGCCACCGCTTGACCTGGCAAGATGAGAATGACGCCCAGTGTCACCAGGGCCATGACGAGCAGGGAACGAGCAATGAGTCCCCCGTGCTCGGGCAAGTGGAATCGTCTCACTTGTGTTCTCCGTTCTCCTCGATCTGCCCGGACGGCCTGCTTCACAGGAAGTGTCTGACCGAGGACACACCTGGGGGCGCTCGTGTGCGCCAGGGGCCCGAGGAGCGTTCGTCCGGCGAACGATGTGTGGCAGCCGGCGCAAAAGAAGACCCAGCGCACGGGTCCGCCGGTTCCCTCGGTCCGACGCCGCCAGGCTGGGCACCGTCTTGGAAGCCGCTTGCCCCCTTGCGCCCATCACCACCCCCCAGGCGCACATGCGGGTGCTGGTGGTATTTGCCAGTGAGGCAACTATTCTCTCTCTCTCTCTCTCTCTCTCGGAGTCAAGGCCCGCGCGTTGATTCGCGCGTTGATTCATCCGGAACGTCCGCGAGGCGGAAGTCAGACGAGCGCGAGCCGGTCATCGCCCTCAGGCGCTCCTTGGTCTTCGCGCGTCGGCGGCCGGATGGGTCCGAGCTGACGGAATCAGCGGGCGACGCAGACGCACTCGAGGTGGGCGGCCCAACGCAGTAGCGGCTTGAGATGGCGTTCCTCGGCGGCGGCCAGGCGAAGCCACAGCCTGCCCTGCGCGACGGGCAGCATCCAGGCGGCCAGGGCAAGCACGCTGTGGCGGCGTGAGGCGACAACCTCGAAGCCGTTGTGGCGCAACAGCTCCAACAGTGTGACCGCGCGGAATCTCGAGCGCACCGGCACTCGGTCCCAGGAGGGACGCAGGCTCCGGGCCAGCCGGATGAAGGGGTTGTCCTCGACCGTCTCGGCCAGCAGCAGGTGCCCCCCCAGTCTGAGCACCCGGTGCGCCTCGGCAAGCAGCAGTTGCGGGGAGGAGACGTGATGGGCGACGTGCACGCACCAGACGAGGTCCACACTGGCGTCGGCGAGTGGAAGCCGGCAACCGTCGCCCACGGTGAGCGGGGCGTGTCGAGAGGCCTCCAGCGCCTTGGAGAGATTCGGCTCCAACCCGATCGCGCGAATGCCCATCCGATTCATCCTCTCGAGCCAGAATCCGTTTCCGCATCCGAGGTCCAGGACCAACCCCTTGCCGGCCAGACGGGCGAGGTGGTCTTCCATGAACGGGTTGGCCGGCCTGAGTGGGGCGGCGGGAATCGGCTGTCTGCTCATGTCGAAAGCCAATTCCTATCCACGGGGTGCCAGGAGGACATAGCGGTGGTGGGCCAGGAGCCGTGCGAGTCTCTCGGGCGCGAGCCGTTCCAGGAAGGCCAGCTTGCGGCACCTGGCTTCCAGGCCCGGATCCCGGCCGGTCAGGTAGGGCAGGATGCCCCAGCGCCAGAAACCCTCGTCGCCGGTACCCGCAGCGGGAAGGTGGAAGCTCCGCGGCACCGAAGCCGCCGGCCGGGCAGCCTCGCCTTCCGGTTTGTTGCGCCGCAGCAGACGGCGAATGGGAAAGGCCGTGTCGGGGAAGGGCGGCAAGTCGAAGAACCCCTCGCGCACCGCCTCGAGCCCTTCCGCTCGAGCCACCGCCTTGATTCTCTCCAGGTCCAGAGCTTCCAGGCTCAGCCGCTCGAACATATCCCGGTCCCACCAGCGGGAACGCAGCGCCATGAAGACATTGCGGTTGGGAAGGGCCACGAGCAGTCCCTTGCGCGCCCAGCGAGCCTGGATCCTGAGTGCCTCGGCCGGGTCGGCAAACCACCAGAGCGCGGCGAAGCTGAACACGAGATCATAGCTCTTCGCGGGAATGAGGTCGGGCCAGCCGCTGATGTCGGGCCAGGGAGCCAGGTAGGTGTCCGCCGCCAGGCCCAGCCTGGTCCAGAGGTCGGCGACGGCGGCGAGCCGGGTCTCGTCCACGTCCAGCAGGCCGACCCGCAACCCTTGGCGCGCAAGGAAAACACAGTCCAGGCCGGGGATGCCGGTCATTCCGAACAGGGGCGCATGAAGCACGCTGGTCGAGCCGGTGGCCTGGGCCGAGTCCCTCAAGATATCGGCAAGCGGGAAGCGTTCGTAGACAGTCCCGAGACCCTCATCGGGATCCTCGGCATAGGGCCGCCAATCGGGTCCGGGAGAGCACGCCGCCACGATTGGAGGTCCGGCTATCTTCGCGAGATCACCGGGCCGGACGCCCTCCGCTGCCGCGGGGGGGCGGATGCTCTCGATCGTCTCCCGGAACCCCGAGCCTGCCCTCGCCGATCCCGCGTGGGTGCTTGCCTTGGATTCCAGCGCCAGCCGGGTCCCCAGTTCGGCAACACCTTCCTGCCATTGGATGCGGGGAATCCATCCCAACTCAGAGCGGGCTTTCTCCCAGGTGAACTCGCGGTCGCGCACGAGAATATCGACCGAATGGCGTGTCAGCGGCGGCTCCCCGGTGAGGGTTGCCAGGTGCCACATCACCTCAGCCGCCCCGGCCAGGGCCCGCGTGGTGGGAACGGGCAGACCGAAGCGCGGCCTCGGCAGGCCGGCCCCTTGCGCCAGCACCGCGAAGACGCCTCCAATCGTCGAGGATTCCGGGCCGGCCATGACGTATGTTCCGGAGCCACGTTCTCCCGCAATGAGCAGCCCGCGCACCAGGTCGTCGACGTGGACCAGGTGGATGCGGTTGGTGCCGGCCCCGGGGAAGATGCGAAGACCGCGGCTCATGAGCCGGTAGGCGCGGGGCAGCATGCCGGCCAGGTCTCCCGGGCCGTAGACGATCGTGGGGCGGATGATGACCGTCTCGCCGCGATCCCAGCCCAGCACTGCCTGCTCGGCGGCGAGTTTGGCAATGCCGTAGTCGGTTATGGGGCAGGCAGGGGTCCGCTCATCGGCCGGCCAGGGCCCCCGCCACCCATACACCGATGTGGAACTGGCGAAGACCACGCGTGAGCCGCTGTCGGAGACATCGAGCAGATTGCGCGTGCCCCCGATGTGGGCCGCCCTCATCTCCGTGGCCGACCCTCTGTAGGTTCCGGCCAGGTGGAAGATCAACCGGCAGTCTCGAACGGAGCGCGCCAGGGCCTTCGCGTCCACGACGTCGGCGGGGAAAGCCTCGGCCCCCTCAGCTTCAACCGCCTCCAGCTTTTCCCGTGAGCGGGCCAGACCCCTCACGCTCTCGCCGCGCGCGACCAGGGCCCTGACCAGGTGCAGGCCGATGAACCCCGACGCGCCGGTGACAAGGATCATCCCGTGCCCACCCTGTCGCGGGAGGGGCCTCGGACGAAGGCGGCCGCGATTCTGGCCGCTGCCGTGGGCGAGGCGATCAGGTTGGTGTAGGCGGCATTGGCCAGGGGGCAGGCGCACCTTCGATTGCGGGCCGAGGTGCGGAAAGCCTCGGCTTCCGGCGATCTCCACACCTTGCCGAAGTCCAGGCCCACCTCGCGAAGCCGTCCCAGAGGGGTTGCCAGAACGCAGCAGGGCCACACCTCTCCGTCCGCTCCTATCTGAGCCGACAAGAAGCCCGCGTAGCAGGGGGGCATGGCGGTCGTGTCGCCGGCGAGAAGGCGAGCGACCCGGCCGTAGTATTCGGAGCGCACGGCGCGGGCGAGTCTTGCCACGATCCCTCGGGCGCGAGCGTCGACGTCCAGGACCGAGGCGGCCGCGCGCTCGAACGCCTTCGGATCGGGGGTGATCCTCAATTCCATGGTGCGAAGCTCAACCCGTTGCTCGGCGCACTCGGCAATGAAGGAGTCGGCGCCCAGCCGGGCGATGCCTTGCGCGATCGCGGGAAACTCGCCCTGGTTGGCCTGGGATATCACGGTGTGCATGCCGACGGTCAGGTTGGCCGCCCCCAGTCCGGCCAGCCCGGCGTGGGTTGCCATCAGGTGCGCATAGGCTCCCGAAGCTCCGCGTATCGCGTCGTGGCGTTCGGGGGTGTGGTGGTCGAGCGAGAGGTTGACCACGAGTTGTGTGGCGGGGGCCGAGCGGGCGATGCGCTCGACACCGGAAACGATGCGGTCGGTGAACCAGCCGTTGGTGGCGATGTTGACCAGTGCCGGCCGGCAGTGCCGGATGGCGGATGCGACCAGGTCGGGCAGGTCGGGACGCAGGAAAGGCTCACCACCGCTGAAGGTGATCCAGGTGGGTGCGTGGCCGATCGAGGAGAAGATCTGGTCCCACTCCTGGAGGCTCAGTTCCTCGACGCGGCGTTCGTATACATTGCAGGTGGCGCAGCGGAAGTTACAGCGGTAGGTGGCGCTCGCGGTCAGGTTGATGGGAAACAGGTGGGGTCGCCCCCACCTTCTCCAGAGATTCGCCGCCGCCAGCGACCCGCCCGTCCGAGCCAGCCGCCGGAGCTTTGGCGCTCTCGACCATCTTCCAGACATGCTGTTCCTTCCCGCGCACAAAATCGATCCGAGCCAGCGCCCGGGCCCGCCCTTCCATCACCACGGTCATGGCGGTCCTCGCGAGCCGGACCGGTCGCAGGCGGGCGTGGTTCTCGAACTGGTCCGCCACGAGTTCGCGCAGAAGCAGGACGGGTTTCATGCTCGGCACAGTGTAGCCATATCGGTGACGCAGCCAGAGGTGGCCGCAGTGTATGCGCCGCCGTTGGCTGACGAAGTCCCTGGGCGTCTCGGGTCCGCGGTTGAACACCACCGCGTCTGGAACATATACGCACAGCCACCCGTTGCTCTCGACCAGCGCCTGCAGGCAAGCCTCGTCGACCGAAGTCAGCGGCAACTGGCGAGCGGCCTCGGCTCTAAGCGCGACCATCTCTCCGAGCTTCGGTATGTGAAGGGCGAGTCGGTGGTGTAGCCGCCAAAGAAGGTGACAGGCGTGCCCGGTGAAAGTGGCTTCGGAGTTGACCGGCACCGGCCTGCCTCCCGACATCCCCACCTTGGGATCTTCCAGGGCCTCAAGGAGGTGGCCGATCGCACCCGGGGCCGGGAGAACGTCTCCGGAGACCAGGACCACCAGCGGCATCTTCGCCTGGGAGAGCCCGAAGTTGAAAGCGCTGGCCTTGCCCGAGCGCTCCGCCTCCACGTAGAGGGACACGCGGGAATCGCCGGCCGCCACCTCCAGGACCGCCGGCACCGTGTTGTCGCTGCAGCCGCTGGCCACGACGACCACCTCGCCCACTCGCGGTTCGTCCAGGAGCCGGGCGAGAAGTGGACGCGCATTGGGTCCGTCATTGTGGGTGACCATGACGACGGTGGCAAGGCCGACCCCGGCGGTTTTCGAGACCCGCGGACAAGGGAAGGCCCGAGCGGCGGCACCCCGCCGGGTGCGTGGCCGCATCAGGATCGCGGTCGCGCACATATGCGGCGGCGCCGCCGGCGTCTCCGTGAGACTCCGCCGGTGGAGGCCCGCGCCGGCGGGGCGCAGGCGGCGGCGAAGGACGATTGCCGCCTGCATGGCCAGAAGCAGTGACAAGCAGGTGGCGGCGAAAGTCGGCACCGAAATGCTTGCCGAGGGGCCACGAGCCGTTCGGGCAGCGTCGGCGCCCGCGACAACGCGGGCGTCTGCCGCCCCCGATATCGAGGAACTGTACTGGCGGGTGAAGCCACGGATCATCCCGGGCGTGGCGGAGTGCCACCCGATGGCGGCGGGACGAACCAGCGGTTCCTCGCCCGCCGCGGCAGCCTCGTCGGATTCGTGGGCAGTGGGTGCTTCTTGCGCGGCAGCGGTGACGGCGACTATCACGGTGCGCTCGTCCTTACCGCCGACCCCGAGCCGGTCACACGCCAGCGCGCTCAGGGTGTGACGGCCATCGGCAAATCCCGCAAGCGAGACGGGAACCCTGAAGTCGGCCACCCGCTCTCCGTCGAAAGCCACCTTGTGGGACATGCCGGAATCGACGAAGACGTACAGATTCGCCAGTCCCGCCACCGAGGTGGCCCGTCCCGCGACAACGGTCTGCCCGGAGACCCGATCGCCCTCATGCGGCTCAGTGATCGTTACGGTCGTCTCGCCGGGCAGGAGCGGGCAACCTTCGGACTGGCTGGGTCGTTCAGGAGATCCGGTCGTGGCCCATGCGGAACTCGTCATGCCGGCCGCGCAGAACGCAAGAGAAAGTGTGAAAAGAAGCGAAAGGAGACCAAGCCGATGCCCAGTCGCGCGAGGGCCTTCCACTCGGGTTCCTTCCATGATCCACAGGATATCTCTTCACCCGGCAGGAAGACCACCGTGGCGAGCACCGATCCCCGCGCCTCGCGCTTGGGAAACCACAGGCCTTCAGTGCGGGCGGCTTCCCTCGTGGCGGTGGCGGAGCAGTGAGAATCCCAGACCGAGGGTTCCGGCTCCACCCATCACCAACCCCACCCACAGTGGCGCGCGGGGAGACTTGGCACTGTCCTGGATCTTCAGCACCGATGGTGCGGAAGATCCGGCCGGCGATTGCGGAGCAGCCGGGCTTGGGCCCGGCGGGGGAAGCGGCGCCGGTTTGGGCGAGGCCGAGGCGTTGCCCCGGGCGGGAGAGGGGGGGGCCGACTGCGTATTCGACGGCTGGAGCGTGGGCCAGATGATGTCGGGGGGCGAGGACGCGGAGTTCGTCGGGGTGGGGCTGTCCTGCTGGACGGTCACCGTGAGCATTGTTTGCCCTCTGCCCTGCGGCGGCGGAGGTGGATCCCCGCAGGTCACCACTCGCAGGCCGGCATCGCCTTCCGCATGAGCGCGGCTGTCCCACTGCAGGCTGAAGGTCGTGGCTGCAGTCGAGCCGAACTCCGCCGAGTCCACGAGGATGGGGTCCACCCATAGCTCCACGCGTGACAGAGGCGCAGTGGGTGAAGACTCCACGTGGCCGGTGACCTGGACCATGCCCGAGACCGTCTCTCGGGACCGGGGCCTGGTCACGGTGACCGTGGCCGGCACCTGTTCCTCGCCGGGCGCGGGGCAAAGCTGTCCGGCCCACGCGCGTGAGGCGTCGAGTTTCGGGATGGCAAGCAGCACACCCAAGGCGAAGGCCATCGCGGCCAACGCCGTGAGGGAGGCCAGCGCCCGTTTGCGCATCACCTGCCCACTACCTCCTGGTCCTCTCGCTAGGAGGCAGCATCTTCATTCTCCGGCCCGCCCTTGGTGAGCGAGGCCATCGCGCGACGAGAGATGCTCATGGAGCAATAGCGCGGGCCGCACATCGAGCAGAAACCGGCCTTGTGGTAGCCGGGATCGGCCAAGGTGGCATCGTGATAGGACCGGGCTCGCTCCGGGTCCATCGCCAGCTCGAACTGCCGCTCCCAGTCGAAACAGTAGCGGGCGCGGGACATCTCGTCATCCCACTCCCGCGCCCCCGGCCTTCCGCGGGCGACATCAGCGGCGTGCGCCGCGATGCGATAGGCGATGATTCCCTCGCGTACGTCGTCGCAGTTGGGAAGTCCCAGGTGTTCCTTGGGTGTGACGTAGCAGAGCAAGCTCGCTCCCGCCCAGGCCGCCAGCGCCGCGCCGATGGCGGAGGTGATGTGGTCGTAGCCGGGAGCCACGTCGGTGACCACCGGGCCCAGCACGTAGAACGGCGCGCCGTGGCAGATCTCTTGCTGGCGCTCGACATTCATGGCGACCTCGTGCATGGGGATATGGCCGGGACCCTCTACCATGACCTGCACGCCCTTCTCCCAAGCGCGCTCGGTCAGATCGGCAAGGACCCCCAGCTCGGCGAACTGGGCGGCGTCGGATGCGTCGGCAAGCGAGCCGGGACGCAGTCCATCGCCGAGTGAGATCCCCACGTCGTGACGGGCGCAGATCTCCAGGACCTCGTCGTAGTGCTCGTAGAGGGGGTTCTCGCGATCATGGGCGAGCATCCACTCGGCAAGGATGGCCCCACCTCTTGAGACGATGCCGGTGGTGCGCCTTGCTGCCAGCGGCAGGTGCGCACGCAGCAGCCCGGCGTGCAGAGTCATGTAGTCCACGCCCTGGAGAGCTTGGCGCTCAATGGTTTCGCGCAATCCGTCCCATGTCAGATCCGTGGGGCGGGCCGCTTTCTCGAGGGCCTGGTAGATGGGCACCGTGCCGATCGGCACCGTGGCCTCTTCGAGCATGGCGACGCGCACCGCGTCGATGTCCCCTCCGGTGGACAGGTCCATCACGGTATCCGCGCCCAGGTTCTCGGAGAGCTTGAGCTTGAGCAGTTCCTCCTCGATGTCCGAGGCGAGAGGGGAGGTGCCGATGTTGGCGTTGATCTTGCACCTGGCCGCCAGGCCGATGGCGATGGGGTCGAGCTTGCCGGCCAGATGCCGGGGGTTGGCCGGAACGATCATGCGTCCCGCGGCGACCTCGGCTCGCAGGACCTCAGGGTCCAGGCCCTCGCGCTCGGCCGCACGCAGGGCGGCCGGCGTGATCTCGCCCCGGCGCGCAGCGGCGAGTTGGGTGTCCGCTTTGGGTTGCACTGATAGTCCTTTCCGATCGGCGGCAAACATCCTCAGGGCCAAGTACTCGCCCCCGCAAGTACGCCCCCATTCGAACGCCCCCCCATCCCCGATGGCTGCGTTGCTCGTCGCTTGCGTACCGTCAAGGTACGCGGCGCTCCTCACGGCCTTGCCCTCGGGGCGCCGTGGCGCTCTCGGTGGTGGCCGTACTTGCGGGGGCGAGTACTAAGTCAAACTCTTGTCGCCGACCTCCCTTCGCCGGCATTACCCGGATCAGGTTCTGCGGGTCACGGCCAGGAAGCCGCCTCTCAGCCCGGTCGCTCGCCGAGCTCCCCGAATGCTCCGGTACCAGTCTGGCCAGTATCGGTCCCGTCTGCAAGGCAGTGGGGCACCGGCCGGTCGCCGGCGGTGGGCCGCGGTCGAACGAACGGCCGGCTCGGTCTCGAGCAACCGCAGCGGACGCGAAAGCCGGCCATGCGAAACCCCCTCCGGGGGGCGGAGGGGGTTTCGTCCGGTGCAGGGGCGGCCGCGGCCCGGGGCCGAGCGGCTCCTACAGGTCGTAGTAGAGATTGAACTCCCACGGGTGGGGGCGCAGGCGAACCGCGTCGAGTTCCTTGGTGCGCTTGTAGTGGAGCCAGGTCTCGATGACGTCCTCGGTGAACACCCCGCCTTCGAGCAGGAAGGAGTGGTCGGCCTCCAGGCAGTTGAGGGCCTCCTCGAGGCTGCCCGGCACCTGGGGAACCAGGGCCAGCTCGTCGGGAGGTAGCTCGTAGAGGTCCTTGTCCATGGGCGCGGGCGGCTCGATACGGCCGCGAACCCCGTCCAGGCCGGCCATCAACAGGGCCGCGAAGGTCAGGTAGGGGTTGCAGCTCGGGTCGGGGCAGCGGAACTCGACGCGCTTGGCCTTGGGACTCTGAGAGTAGGCCGGGATGCGGCAGGCCGCCGAGCGGTTGCGCTGGGAGTAGAGCAGGTTGACCGGGGCTTCGTAGCCCGGCACCAGGCGCCGGTAGGAGTTGGTGCCCGGAGCGCCGATGGCGCAAAGGGTGCCGGCGTGGGCGAGCAGGCCGCCGATGAAGTGGCGAGCGAGGTCCGAGAGTCCCGCGTAGCCCTTCTCGTCGAACATCAGCGATTCGCCGCCGTTCCACAGGCTGATGTGCACGTGCATGCCGGAGCCGTTGTCCTGGAAGATCGGCTTGGGCATGAAGGTCACGGTCTTGCCGTGGGCCCGGGCGGCGTTCTTGATGATGTACTTGAAGGCCATTACGCGGTCGGCGGTCTCCAGCAGGGTGCCGTAGCGAATGTCGATCTCGGACTGGCCGGCGGTTCCGACCTCGTGGTGCTGAAGCTCGCAGGGAATGCCGCACTTGATCAACGTCAGCGCCATCTCCGAGCGCAGGTCCTGGTAGTGGTCGGTCGGCGGAACGGGGAAGTAGCCTTCCTTGTAGCGAGGCTTGTAGCCCTTGTTGCCGCCCGGCTCATCGACGCCGGAGTTCCAGGCGCCCTCGATCGCGTCGATGTAGTAGAAGCCGGAGTGCTGGTTCTGGTCGAAGCGCACCGAGTCGAAGATGTAGAACTCCGGTTCCGGGCCCCAGTAAGAAGTGTCGGCGATGCCGGTGCCCTTCAAGTAGGCCTCGGCCTTCTGCGCGATGTAGCGCGGGTCGCGCGAGTAAGACGCGCCGGTCACCGGGTCCTTGACGAAGCAGTTCATGATGAGGGTCTTGTGCTGCCGGAACGGGTCGAGCATCGCCGTGGTCGGGTCCGGGAACAGGAGCATGTCGGACTCCTGGATCTGCTGGAATCCCCGGATCGACGAGCCGTCGAAGCCGAAGCCCTCCTCGATGCCGCCCTCATCGAAGGCCACTGAGGGCACCGAGAAGTGCTGCATGAGCCCTGGAAGGTCGCAGAACCTCAGGTCGATCATCTCGACCCCCGATTCGCGGATCAGCTTCAGAACGTCCGCTGCCGTCTTCGCCATTTGGTCCTCCCTCGTGTCTGACCGGGGTTTCAGCTCTTCTGCGCCCCCGGTCGCCCAGGCGCTGTGCTGGAAGGAAGCTAGCAGCCGGCGGTTTCCCGGGCGTTTCGCGAATGTTACACGAGCGTAAACAGGCCGCACGTGGCGTGACCCAGTTCGGTTAGCCGGGAAAACCTCGCGCGGCGGCGAACTGGCGGCCGGCGTGGTAGGAGGAGCGCACCAGCGGACCCGACTCGACGTGAGCAAAGCCCATGGCCCGGCCTTCGCGCGCCAACTCGGCGAACTCCGAAGGGTGCACGTAGCGGGTGACCGGCAGGTGCGAGGGTGTGGGCTGCAGGTACTGGCTCAACGTGATCAGATCGCAGCCGGCGGCCCTCAAGTTGCGCATGGCATCCAGGACTTCCTCGCGCTCCTCGCCCAAACCGAGCATGAGTCCCGACTTCGTGGCACAGCCCTCCGGCAGGCCGGCCCTGGCATGTGAGATGACCTCGAGCGAGCGCTTGTAGCGGAAGCCCGGGCGGATCTTGCGAAACAGCCGCCTCGGAGTCTCGATGTTGTGCCCCAGCACATCGGGAGCGGCTTCGATGACCCGGCGAAGGGCTTGTTCGTCCCCACCGAAGTCGCCTACCAGCACCTCGACTCCGCAGCCTGAGACCTTGCGGCGTATGGCGCGCACGGTCTGGGCGTACAGTACCGCTCCTCCATCTTCCAGGTCGTCGCGGGAAACGCCGGTCACCACCGCGAAGCGAAGCCCCATGGCCTCGACGGCCGCAGCCACGCGCTCCGGCTCCCCGGGGTCCAAGCCTGCGGGTTTGCCGCTCCTCACCTTGCAGAAGGCGCAGCGACGCGTACAGCTTCCCCCGCCGATCAGGAATGTGGCTTCGCGCGCTTGCCAGCACTCGAAGATGTTGGGGCAGCCGGCCTCTTCGCAAACGGTGTGCAGCTTCTCACCGCGCACGAGCTTCTTGATTGTTTGGTAGTCGGGACCGAAATGAGCACGGACCTTCAGCCACTCCGGCTTTCGTACCCGGGCGGGCACAGTTGAGTCGGCGGAGTCAGGCCGGGCGGGCACGGTGGAGCCGACCGAGTCAACCGGCGAAGGCATGTGTGCCCTCCAGTTCCAGCTCCTCCGCGCAGACGTGGATCTCCTCGCGCCCAAGGGCCGCAGCCAGGTGGCGACCCACCGGAGCGGAGACCTCGCGCACCGAGACCTCTCGGCCCAGCAGCGCCGAGAGGGAAGTGGCCGTCTTGCCGCGCAGACCGCAGGCGACGATGGAGTCGAAGGCCTTCAGGTCTGTGGAGACGTTCATGGCGAAGCCGTGGGTGGTGATGCCTCTGGAGATCCTCACCCCGATCGAGGCAAGCTTCGCCTCGCCCACCCAAATGCCGGGAGCGCCGGGCGTTCGGGTGGCCTGAACGCCCAACTCCGCTGCGGTGCGGATCAGGCACTGTTCGAGCAGGCGCACGTAGCCGACCACGTCGACGGGCTGGCGCAAGGCGAGAATTGGGTAGCCTACGAGCTGGCCGGGACCGTGGTAGGTGACCTTGCCCCCGCGATCCACCCAGTGGACTTCCTCCCCCGTTTCCTTGGGCGGCAGGTCCGCGGGATCCGAGCGGCGCCCTGCGGTGTAGACCGCCGGATGCTCGAGCAGTAGCAACATGTCCGGCACGGCTCCTGCCGCCCGTCGGGCGGCAAGGGTGTGTTGCCAGGACAAAGCCTGCGCATACGGCACGGTTCCCGCGTCCACCACCCACAGGGGGGGCTTGGCCTTCTCCCTCATCTCTTCCTCGCCCACTCTACCCTGCCGTCTAAGGGACATGGAGGGAACGTCCGGCCAGGGCCAGGTGTGCCTCGCCCAGCGCCTCGGACAGGGTCGGGTGCGGATGAACCAGGAGTGCCACTTCTTCGGGAACGGCCCCCCAACCCGTGACGAGCATTGCCTCAGCGATCAGCTCGCTCACCCGAGGTCCGACCAGGTGCACACCCAGCACCGAGCCCCCTTTGGCGGCGACCACCTTGGCGAAGCCGCCCTGTCCGATGATCGCGGCCTTGGCGTTTGCCCGGAATGGGTAGACCTCGGTGATCACGTCGTGGCCGAGTTCCACGGCCCGGGCTTGGGTGATACCCACACTGGCCACCTCAGGGTAGGAGTAGGTAGCGCGGGGAATCTGGTCGTAGTCGATGGGGGGCAAGGCTTGGCCGGCCAGTCTTCCGGCGACCGCCACGCCCTCGGAGAAAGCGCAGTGGGCCAGAGCGATCGTGGGGATCAGGTCGCCTGCCGCGTAGATGCCCGGCACCGAGGTCTCCAACGTGGGGGAGACGGAAACAAATCCGCGATCGAGCGCGATGCCGGCTTCCTCGTATCCAAGCCCGGCTGTCGCCGGCGAGCGACCCACGGCGACCAGCAGGTACTCGGCTTTGATCGTTCGCTCCTCGCCCCCGACGGAGACGGTAGCCACGACCTCATTCTCGGAGGCTGTGGCGTGGCTCACCGTCGAGGAGATGAGCACCTCGATCCCGCGCTTGATGAAGGCGGAGCGAAGCTCCTTGCCGAGGTCCGGATCCTCCAGCGGGAGGACCTCGGCCAGGGCCTCGATCAGTGTCACTCTGGCGCCCAGCGAGCAGAAGAGGCTGGCGAACTCCGCTCCCACGCTTCCCGCCCCCAGCACGATGACCGACTTGGGAATCGCTTCCAGGGACAGGGCATGATCGGAAGTGATGATGCGCGCCCCATCGATTGCCACTCCCGGTATCGGCTTGGGCACCGAGCCCGTGGCCAGCAGAACGTTCTTGCCGGTCAGCACCCGGTCATCGACCGCGACCGTACCCGGCCCCACCAGGCGACCGGCGCTCGCGACGACCTCGATCTTGCGACCTCTCAGAAGCCCCTGCAGTCCCAGGAAGAGCTTGCGCACGACCCTGTCTTTCTGCGTTTGGGTGCGAGCCCAGTCGATCGTTTCGATCCCGGCTTTGATACCCCAAGCCGCGCCTTCCGCCACGGTGTCCACGATCTCCGCCGCGTGCAGCAAGGCCTTCGTCGGTATGCATCCGCGGTGAAGGCAAGTCCCGCCCACACGGTCCTTCTCCACGAGGGCGACGGATAGGCCCAGTTGGGCCGCCCGAAGGGCGGCAGCGTAGCCGGCAGGCCCTCCCCCCAGGACCACGAAGTCGTAGGTGGTCTCCATCACGCCTCCTTGAGCGGGTCCGGCCCGGCAGACACCCCGTCTCCAGGGCGAGTCCTAAGTGCTCGCCCCCGCAAATACGCCCCCATTCGAGCGCCCCCGCATCCCCGATGGCTGCGTTGCTCGTCGCTTGCGTACTGTCCAGTACGCGGCATTCCTCGCAGCCTTGCCCTCGGGGCGCGGTGACGCTCTCGGTGGTGGCCGTACTTACGGGGGCGAGCACTATAAGTCTAGCCTCCCGCAGTGCCCGGACGGACGGACGTGGCTGAGATAACCTGAGCCGGGAAGTGTCTCCGAGACGGGCGCGTTACAGAGGTGGAGAAGGTCGTAACCGCCATGGAGACGACCGCGGAAGGTGCGCGTCTCCAAGACTGGCGTGTTGGGGAGGCAGGAGTGTCGCTCATCGATCGGATTCGTCTGGCGGCGCATCGGCGACGCCCTGCGCCGCTTCCGATGCACCCGGGGCGCAGCACGGAGGTCGCCGACTTCGAGCACCTGCGTTCTTTCGCTCGCTCTCGCCAGGGAGTCGAAGGCTTCTTCGAGCCGGCGACCACCGTTGTCGAGGCCACCCTCGTGTTGGTGGCCAACGATGGGGAGTGGACTCGCCGGCGCGTGGCAAGCATCGAGGAGGCCCGCCGACTCGGCCGTGACCTCGGAATGCCCGTGTACGAGGTGGGGCTGGTCGGCTATCCGGAGCGGATGCGCCGGTTCAACCGCCGCCGGCGCGAGTCCGAAGGCAAGGGCACGAGCGGTTGACGCGCCGGCATCTCGCTGCGCGCTAGGATGGCGAAGTTGACTGCCCCGTCGAGCATGGAGGCTGTCCGTGGACACTGACACTCTTCGCTCCACCCCCGTAGCTGAGGTCCACCGCGCCCTAGGCGCCAAGATGGTTCCTTTCGCCGGATGGGAGATGCCCCTGGAGTACGAAGGGACCGTGTCCGAACACCGCACGGTGCGAACGGCCGTAGGAATCTTCGACCTCACTCATCTGGGCAAGGTTGAGGTGCGAGGTGCGGGGGCTCTGGAGAGCCTCCAGCGCGTCTTCTCCAATGACCTCTCCCAACTGGCCGTGGGCGAGGCCCAGTACAACCTCTGCTGCAACGAGCAGGGTGGCATCGTCGATGACCTGATCGCCTACCGTGAGGAAGGCGGGTTCCTCCTGGTTCCCAACGCGGCCAACGTGGAGAAGGTGTTCGAGAGGGTCGAGGCCGATCTGGTTTCCGGCGTTCGCGCGGTCGAGCGCCCCGACCTCGCCGTCATTGCCGTGCAGGGCCCCCACGCGGCGGAACTGCTGGCGCTTATCTTCCCGAAGCCTGTGGCGAGCCTTGTCTACATGAGCGCCGCGCCGGATTCCTACCGGGGCAAGCCGGTTCGCGTGGCGCGCACCGGCTATACGGGCGAGCGTGGGTTCGAGGTGCTGATCCCTGAGGTCGAGGCGGCCGATCTCTTCGAGGAACTGCTGCAGAGGGGAAAGGACCTGGGGGTCAAACCGGTGGGGCTCGGCGCGCGGGACACACTGCGCCTGGAGATGGGCTACCCGTTGCACGGCAACGATATCGACGAGACGACGAGCCCGGTCGAGGCCGGTCTGATGTGGGCGGTGGCCCTGGACAAGGGCGAGTTCACCGGCTCGGAGGCGATCGCCAAGGTAAAGCAGGACGGTCCTTCGCGGCGGCTGCGAGGGCTGCGGATGCTCGACCGAGGGATCCCCCGCCACCACTGCGTGGCGTTCTCGAGCGAGGCCGAAGTCGGCCGGGTGACCAGCGGGAATTTCTCTCCGACGCTGGGCTACGGCGTAGCGATGGCCTACTTGAGGCCCGAGATCGCCTTTGGAGACAGGGTCGAGGTGGACATTCGGGGGAAGCGAGCCGCGGCGGAGGTCGTGCGCCCGCCGTTCGTGGACTCTCGCCCGAAGTAGGCCTCGGCGAAGCCGAGGACGGCCCAAAGTCAGATCTCCAGCATTCGCGTCCCCTGGATGGGATGCCGGAGTGACCTGAGCCTCCTCTTTCCTTGACCGTAGGTGTTCCAGAAGATATGCTGTTTCACGTGATGCGGTACAAGGCGATTGCTGAAACAGATGTCCTGGCGGACGCCGTAGAAGCCTTTCGACAGCGCCTGCCCTCTGACTGGCGGATCGCTGTTCGGCCACCGGCGCGTGTGGCCGTTGCTGCGCGGCGCGAAGGAGTCTCCGGCGGGGCAGCACCCCCCCCGGTCCCCTTCTCTGAGATCGACGCTTTCCTCGACGTCCGTGGACCTGGCGGCGTACGGACCACTCTGCTGGTGGAGGTCAAGAGCAAGCTGGATCCCAAGGATGTGACTGGCGTCCTGGAGCGGGTGCGCCGATCCGGGTCGCAACCCGCCCTTATTCTTGCTCCCTATCTCGGCCCGAGGACCCGCGAGCTTCTGGCGCAGGCGCGCGCCAGCTACGCGGACTCGACGGGCAACCTTCGGCTCGACCTCGAGCATCCATTAGTGTTCATCGAAACCACAGGAGCGGCCTCCAACCCATGGCCAGAGGAGCGATCGCTACGGTCCTTGAAGGGGCCGGCGGCAGGACGGATCGTTCGTGCACTGTGCGACTTCGAACCTCCCTACGGGATCCGCGAGTTAGCGGGGCGCGCCGGGGTCTCAGCCCCGTCGGTTGCCAGAGTAGTGGACTTGCTCGATCGGGAGGCGATCATCCAGCGCGAGCTTCGGGGGCCCGTGACGGCGGTCGACTGGGCCGCCCTCCTTCGTCGGTGGGTCCAGGACTTCTCGTTCACCGGGTCGAATGTCACGAGGACCTTCCTGGAGCCGCGAGGGCTGGAAGCCATGATGGCCAAGCTTGGGAAGAGCCGCTTGAAGTACTCGGTGACAGGGTCTCTCGCTGCGGACGCTGTGTCCGTCGCTCCCGCCCGCCTGGGCGCTGTCTACGTCCGCTCGATACGCGAGGCAACCGGGCGGCTTGGCCTTCGCGCGGCGGAAACCGGAGGCAATGTGGTGCTCGCTGAGCCGTTCGACACTGTTGTGTTCGAGCGAACGCGCGAACACAACGGCATCACCTATGCTGCCTACTCACAAGTGGTGGCGGATCTGCTCACGAGCCCGGGTCGTGGGCCGGCCGAAGCCGATGAGTTGATTCGGTGGATGGAGCGCAACGAGCGTGCATGGCGCAGCTAGCCCTGAGTATGTGGCGGCCCGGAGGGTCCTGCTTGACGCTCTCGAAGCTCTCAGGGAGCAGCGAGGCGCCATCATCCTGGTCGGCGCACAAGCCATCTACCTGCACACAGGGCAGGCGGAATTCGCAGTTGCCGAGTACACCACGGACGGCGACATCGCGCTCGACCCGAAACGGCTCCACGCCAATCCCAAGCTGGAGGAGGCCATGACCGGCGCGGGATTCGTCCGAGACCTCCAGCAGCCGGGCACCTGGAGGGGCAGGGGGGACGTGGGGATCGACCTGCTGGTCCCGGAGACTCTCGGCGGCGCGGGCCGGCGCGGCGCGCGTCTTGGAGTACATGGTAGTCGGGTGGCCCGGAAGGCTCGCGGCCTTGAGGCAGCTCTTGTCGATCGTGCTCCCCGTGCGATCACCTCCCTTGAGGATCAGGATTCGCGCCGGGCCGAGGTCATGGTCGCCGGCCCCGCTGCGCTCCTCGTCGCCAAACTGCACAAGATCGCGGAACGCAGGGACTCACCTGGGCGTCTGGGGGACAAGGACGCTCTGGACGCCTTCCGGGTTCTCCGAGCCATTTCGACCGAGGAACTCGGTATTGGCCTCCACCTGCTGCTCGGGGACATCCAGTCAAGAGAGGTCACGCTGGACGCCATCGGCTACTTGTCGGAGCTCTTCGGAGCGCCTGGGGGACTGGGGTGCCGTATGGCGGCCCGGGCGCTGGAGCCGTTGGAGGATTCCGCGGGTATCACTGCGGCATGCGTGGCTCTCGCGGATGACCTTCTCGCGAAGGTCGGTGAAGTCAGTTGAACGGACGGGGCGCCTTGTATCATGCGGTGCAACGCACCACGGACGGCATATGGCGGCGCATGGGCGATCCCCGTGATCCGGGCGGCCACACCGATAGCTTCACAACATCCTTGGCTCTGTACCGCCACCCAGGGAGAGTTCACATTGACCGGATACCCGGGCTCTCCAAGGAGCCGGACTGGCTCGACCCCGACCTTGACTTCTCGAAGTACTCGACGAGCGGAGTCATCGGGGATGCCCGGTATGCCAGCGCCGAACTAGGGAGCCTTCTATGGGCGGCGTGCGTGGAGGCGATGGTGTCCTTGCTGGGCGAGGTCGTGGTTCACCCTGACCGAGTGGTCATTGAACCGGTGAACAAGTGGGCCCACGAGGAGACAAGCGGGACGAGAATCCAAGTGCAGACCCATTCGGGATCGGGGGAGTCGGGCGACTTGGACTGAGAAGCTGCCGCGGTCTCGTGGGAAATCACTGGCGAGGAGGGCACTTGCGAGCGAGCACCTGAACCCAGGTGCGGTGACTCACCCGCGTCGCCGCGGACACCACGTCAAACCCTGCGCTCTGCACGAGGCTGCACAGGTCATCTGGATCGTGGTGAACGAACCAGCGACGGACGGACGGCTCGTTGATCCTGTGGTCTTCTCGCGCGGGTACCAGTTCCCAGCCCTCGTCGTGCCCAACCGAAGTGGACAATCCGGCGACGCCCCCGGGCGACAGCGCTCCATGCCAGCCGTCCAAGGTCGCCCGGACCTGCTCACGCGGAACGTGGAGCAGGGACGCTCCCGACCAGATGCCGTCCAGGCAGTTGGAGCGGACGGGCAGCGCACGCAGATCGCCCCGCACAACCGATGTCGATCGACAGGCGAGTCGGAGCATTGCCTCTGACAAGTCGAGGCCGAAGCAGAGGAGGCCTGCCTTGCGGAAGAAGCCGGCGTCACGGCCTGGGCCACATCCCACATCCAGAACGGTCCCGCCCCGCGGCAGCGCCACGATGAACTGTTCCCGAAACAGCGCGTACTCCGGCGAGGTCTGACGCGTGCGAGTCTCGTAGTCTTCTGCGATGAGGTCGTAGACCGCGCTTGTCTCGGCCACGGCGTCTTCTGGGCCGCCCACTTCTCCGGGCAAGTCGCTCACCTCGTACTCGCGGGGCTGCAGCCTAGTTCTCGGGCGGCACTTGCGTGACCCGCACACATTGGCGAACTGCGAGCTCCCCGGTTGAGGTCACGGGGTCGACATTCACGTGTCCTCATCGCCTCCTGGGTCCGTCGGTTTCCTGGCGCGCAGTGAGTACATCAGCGGGATGCCGCGATCCTCTGCGAACCAGTAGGTGCCGTCGTCTTTGCGCTCAAGCGTCGAGAAGCGCTGGAACAAGGTGTAGGGGCGCTCATGGAGGAACTCGACCTGCAGCCCTGCGCGGACAAGTGAGGTCACGACCTCCCCGAGCGTGTGGCTCCACAGGTAGCAGTAGTTGTGGGTCGTCGCAGCCGAGAGATCGGCGTATGTGCCCGATTCCTCTTCAAGAGTCGGCTCCTTGGCGAAGTAGGAGCGCTCGGCGATGAGTCCGTGTTCGGTGTCGTAGGCGAAGGGATCGCACATCGGGTGGAACTCGGTGGATCGCCCCGGGAAACCTGGAGGCTCCGTCTTCTGAGAGGATGGAGCTATGACAAGACAACGCAGGTACCCACAGGAGGTCCGTGAGCGAGCGGTTCGGATGGTGCTCGAGCGCGGAGTAGAGAACGGCTCACAGTGGTCGGCGGGTCGTCTTCGCCACGACAAGGTCACCGTGAACGGCTGGAGGGACTCGCTCATGTACGCCGTTGTCAGGGACGAGTAGACGAACGGCGGCAGGCCGCACTTGGACTGGCTGGGCCCGGTCACGCAGCAGTTGGGTAGACGAGAAGGATGGGGGATGGAAGTCAACGTCCGCTCCTTGGCCGCAGGAGACATCTCTTCTTGTGGCACGGTGTTGGCGGGCCTGCCGGAATGGTTCGGGCTCAAAGAGGCAAACGCAGCCTACATCGAGTCGTTGCGCGAGCTTCCCGCGTTCGTTGCTGAGTCCGCTGGCAACATCCTCGGATTTCTGGCCCTTCGGCTCCACGGTCCGAAGTCGGCCGAAGTCCACGTCGTCGCCGTTGCGCCGACCATGCGCCGCTCGGGTGTCGGCCACCAACTCATCGCTAAAGCGCGAGAGTGGTGCTCCGACCGCGGAGTGCGCTGGCTTCGCGTGACGACGCGAGGTCCCTCGACTCCCGATCCCTTCTACGAGCAAACAAGGGCGTTCTTTCTGGCCGAGGGCTTCGAGCCCTTGTTCGAGTCCCTGACTCTGTGGGGGCCGGACGACGCTTGCCTCGTGCTCGTCCAGTGCCTGTCCGCAGGGTTGAAGAGCCCGGAGGAATCAAGATGACCTCCACCCTGACGGTTCGACCCTGTCGGATCGAGGAGTGTCCTGTCGTCCTCCGTATCTGGCGGGAGGCGGATGCGACCCCCAGCGTCACCGACACCCTTGACGAACTCCATCGGTTCGTAGCCGAGTTCGACGGCCAACTCCTGATCGCCGAACAGGACGGTCAGGTTGTCGGGACAATCATCGCTGGCTGGGATGGCTGGAGGGCCAGCATCTACCGCCTCGCCGTGCTGCCCGAGTACCGGAGGATGGGTGTCGCCCGCGCTCTCCTGCTTGAAGCCGAACGCAGACTCCAAGCCAAGGGCGCACGTCGCCTCTCGATACTCGTCGAGAGTCACGACACCCAGGCTGCTGCGTTCTGGGATTCGCTCGCAAGCTACGGCTACGAGCGTGATCCTCGGATAATGCGATACGTGAGAACCATTTGATCGCACGGTGATCGGGACACCGGAGAGCCGGATGAACTGAGAGGTTCACGTTTTCAAGCGCCGGCCGCAGCCGCAACGAACGCGATCACCAACGGATGGGGGCGTGCGGCTTTCGAAGGCGTCCTCATCCTGGCGCGGCTGAGACGCCCTGCAAGCCATGCGAGGGATGTCGCGGCCTGCGAGCGTTGGAACGCCCGTAACGTGGGGAGCCCCGGCGGATCGGCGCTTGCAGCCACTTCCTCCTTGCCGTACGATCGTTTGGTACGTGATCTGTACGGGAGGCCGGGATGGCGACGAAAACTGATCGGGTGGAGGCGCGGCTGTCACCACGCCAGCGCAAGCGCATCGACCAAGCGGCGGCGTTCGAGGAACAATCGCTGTCGTCGTTTATCGTTGCGGCTGCTGCTGAAAAGGCGGAGCAGGTGATCGCGGCCCGGACGACGACGACCGTCCCGTCCGACTACTTCGACCGGCTCCTGTCGGCGATCGACCACGCGGATCGAGCGCCGCGGCTCGCGAGAGCTGCGAAGCGGGCGCATCAGCGTGGTCGCATCCGGTGACCTACCGCGTCGAGGCGCTTGACGACGATCACGATCTCCAGCCGTTCGACTGTGGGAACGACCCTCTCAACGAGTGGCTCAAGCGACACGCCCGGCACGCGACCGGTCAGGGTACGCGGACATACGTACTCGTCGATGAGCGGACAGGCGGGGTGGTCGGGTACTTCGCGATCGCCCCGCACCTGGTAGAGAGGGAAGAGATGCCGAGTCGGATCGGCCGCGGCGCTCCCAGGAGGATTCCGGGGATCCTGCTCGCCAAGCTCGCGCTCGACCGTGATGCTCAGGGCTGCGGGCTCGGTGGCGACTTGCTCGTCCGCGCGCTTGAGATGATCGTCGAGGGGGCCAGGGTGGCCGGCGGCAAACTGGTCGTGGTCGATGCCGTCGACGAGGCCGCGACGCGCTTCTACGAGCACCACGATTTCGATGCCGTTCCCGGGAATCCATCACGCCTTGTGAGGAAGCTCAGCACGGTTGCGACCGCCCTGCGCTTACCATGGCCGTAGAGACGTGGGCCCCGGCGAAGCCGAGGACGCCCCGAAGTCAGATCTCCAGCATCCGCTCCAGTGCGATGCGGGCACCCTTGGCGGTGTGTTCGTCCACGGCAATCCGGTTGATGACCCGGCCTTCCACCAGACCCTCGAGAACCGCGCACAGGTGCGGAAGGTCGATACGGTACATCGTCGAGCAAAGGCAGATCTCGGACGCCAGGTACTCGACCGTGCGGTCGGGGTACTCGCTCGCCAATCGGTTGACGAGGTTGAACTCCGTGCCCACCACGAACGCGCTCCCCGGCGCGGCGGAGGCCACCTTGCGGATGATCGACTCCGTGGAGCCGACGAAATCGGCCGCTGCCACGACCTCGCGCGTGCATTCGGGGTGAACGGCGACCACGACCCCGGGCCGGCGTCGCCGGGCGTCTTCGATCTGGGCGCAGGTGAACTGCTGGTGCACCGAGCAGTGACCCTTCCAGAGCACCACCTTCGCGCGGCGCACGGCCTCGGCGTTCAGTTCTCCATCGGGCAGCGCCCAGTTCCAGACCAAGCACTCCTCGGCCGGCACACCCAGGGCGATCGCGGTGTTGCGCCCGAGATGCTGGTCGGGCATGAACAGGACCTTGTCCGTGCGATCGAAGGCCCACTTCATCGCGCGACCCGCGTTTGCGGAGGTGCACACCGCGCCCCCGGCGAGTCCCGTGAACGCCTTGATGTCGGCCGAGGAGTTGATGTAGGTCAGGGGCGTGAAGGTTCCGGGAGCCCAGTCCCCCAGCGTCTCCCAGCACTCCTCGACGAAGGGGAGCTCGGCCATGTCGGCCATCGAGCAACCGGCCTCGAGGTCGGGAAGCAGGACCTGCTGATGGGCGGCGGTGAGGATGTCGGCCGATTCGGCCATGAAGTGCACGCCGCAGAAGATGATGAACTCGGCCTCCGGGTGGGCGGCGGCTTCCTTGGCGAGCTTGTAGGAGTCGCCCCTCGCGTCGGCGAAGGCGATCACCTCGTCGCGCTGGTAGTGGTGGCCCAGGATCAGCACCCTCGAGCCCAGCCTTGCCCTGGCCGCGCGAACCCGCTCCACCATCTCCGGGTCGGAGGGGCCCGCAAGCCGGCCGGGACAGACGGTGCCGGCTTCCCGAGCGGGGACGCCGTGGCCCGAAACGGCGGATGAACTCTCGCCTTGGGCAGGCATGCGGCTACATCTCCTCGGGACGTGATGCGAGTGTCGACGGCAGATCACTCAACAGGTCAATCATAGGGCGGGCGGCGGCAATGGGTCGTCCTGGCGAACGAGCACGCTCAGGTACTCGGCGAATCCGGTCAGGGCCTCGATCGTGGGGAAGATCTCCGAGGTGGCGCAGAACTCCTCGCTGTCGGGATCGATGCGCGCGGCCTCGATTTGTTCGGGGGTCTTGTCCCGGATCCACTGCTCGTGCAAAGCCGTGCCGCGGAATAGCACGAGAGGAAAGAAGCTGGCCTCCCTCAAGTCATGAGCCCTGAGGATGCGCACGGTCTCCAGCATCGATTCCTTGGTCTCCCCGGGCAGCCCGCAGATGAAGGTGAGGATCGGCTTGATCCCCTTCTTGCGGGCCAGCAGCGCCGTGTCGATGACCCGTTGGTAGCTCTGGCGCTTGAGGACCACCCGGCTGAGTATCTCCTCGTTGAAACTCTCGGCGCCCAGGGCGACCGAAGCGAAGCCGGCTCGCTTCATGAGATCGAGGGTCTCTTCGTCCAGGGAGTCGGCCCGGGTCTGCACGTTGTAGCGGTATCCGATGTCGGCGATCTGGCCGAGCATCTCGTGCAGGCGCGCCTTGCGAAGGGCGAAGGTGGCGTCGCCGAAGTAGAAGTTCGGAGGCCCGCTCCGCTGGTAGTTGTCCATGCAGAACTGCACGACCTTGCGCACGTAGGCGGGGGAGTGGAACTTCACGCGCCGCTTCCAGACTGCGGGGTCCAGGCAGAAGGTGCACTCCTCGGGGCAGCCGCGGGTGGTGAGGAAGCTGGAGCCGATGAAGTAGTCCCCGTGCGGCTGGAGGGCCTTCAGCATCTGGTGGCGCTCGGCGATCTTGAAGCGGTCGCCGGCTGTGTACAGGTGCGGCAGACGATCCAGGTCGGCGATTCGCGGTCGCGCAGGATTGTGGGTCACCTCCGCGCCGCGGCGATAGGTGATCCCGCGGGAGTCCAGCCCCGTGGTCTCGGGCCGGCGTCCATGCGCGATCTCGTCCATCAGCTCGAGTGCCGTGTCTTCGCCTTCTCCTCGAACGACCACGTCGATCAGGCCTGAAGCCGCCAGATCGTCCGCGTGGATGGTGGCGTAGTTTCCGCCGGTGATGAAGACGGCCGAGGGGTTGAGGTCGCGAAGCTCGGCCAGGATCCGCTTAACCCCGCGAACCATGTAGTAGTAGGACATCGGCACCATGACGACGTCCGCGCCCCGGACCTTCTTCGCACACTCCTGCCACATGCGTTCGACGAGAGCGTCGAGTTCGCGTTTGGCATCGGGGTCGGTGGATTGCCGATCGGATATGTCGAACCAGGCCAGATCGTCCCACACGTCGGCCACGAGGTTGGCCACCTCGAAGGGAATGTCCGCTTCGGCCAGCACGGCCGCGACATAGAGCAGCCCGTACTCAGGAGTGATCAGGCCGCGGTCTCGATAGGGCTTCCAGCACGGTTCCCAGGTCTTGGCCGGGCGAGCCCGCAACAGCGCGAAGGCGAAGGTGTCGGATATCAGAACGGTTCGCGTCACGCGCGGCGCCCTTTCTTCCGAGGGCGGGCGCCCCAGTAGATCCCGATGACGACCACGGCGGCCAGTCCCACCCACGGCAGGTCGGCAGTTCGCGGTCGCAGGATCCTCATAGGCTTCGGGAAGCTGAGTGAGTGTCGATCTTGCGGCTCGATGGGGGCGGGAGTGGGGTCGTAGGTGCCCGCAGCCAGCATTCGCGAGACCGTCGTGATCTCGTATCCCCGGGAGCGGATCTCGGGGATGAGTCGGCGCAGAACCTCGTATGTGTGGTTGCCGCCGAAGTGGGCCAGGATGATCGATCCGTTGCCCAGGTTATGCAGGGCCAGGCTCACCTGCTTGTCGACGGAAATGCCGGATGAGCCGGAGTCGGCCACCGATGAGGACCAGAGCACGATCCGGTAGCCTTCGGACTCTGCCACCCTGATCAGTCCGCGCGGGGTCTCGCCGCCGTGGGGCCGGATGAGCATGCAGTCCTTGCCGGTTATGGCGGTGATGGCCTCGCGCCCGCGCTCGTACTCGTGGCGGATCCAGTCGTCGCTCTTGTCTTTGAGGACATGGTGGGTGTAGCCGTGGGAGCATACCTCCCATCCGGCCGCGTCGAGGCCACGCACGAACTCGGGGTTCTTGTCGGCCACGCCCCGCCCGCCGAGCACGAAGGCCGTCAGCTTGAGGTCGTAGCCGGCAGCCAGCTCCATGATCCGCGGATCGGCATTCCAGCCGTCGTCGAGGGTGATCGCCACACGCGGAAGGTTGGGGTTGCCGCGGCGTACGAGCGTGCCGGCCACGTACTTCTGCAGGGGACGCTTGGTGTCGTCCACGCCTTCCCAACGCTTCAGCCTGAGGGGCGCGGGATAGGTGGGCTTGGGCTTGGGGCGGAGCACGGTCGGGGAAGGAGACTGCGTTGCCGAAGACCCCTCCACGGTCGGGGTGGGGAAGGGTTCCTCGGTGTAGGTGCCCATTGGTTGGGGGAAGGGAATGGTCGGGAAGACACCGTCCGTGTGGCTGGGTTCCGGGGATGGGGATTCGCTGGTCGTTGGCTCCGGAGTCGGCTCCGCAGTGGGGTTCCATGTTGGGCTGGGTTCCGGGGACGGGCTCTCGGCGCCCGCCCTCAGTCCGGTTGCCGCAAACAGGACCAGAAGGATCGTGGCAAGCGTGGGCAGCAGCCTCGCAAGCCTGCGATCCATCGCTCCCAATTCACCGGCCTCTCGGTGTTCACTCATCCAGTGCGCGCCAGGTCTCGATGCCCGTACCCCGAGATCGTCGCACGAATCGCCGTCCGGGGTGGCTGGTCGATCGAAGCTCGGGCGTGTCGGAGATCCCAGGCCAAGGTGCCCGTGCTGGTGAGCCTGTAGTATGGCAAGCACAGGGTTCGCTATGGGCGGCCGGTGGCGCTTCGCGCCGGGTCGGGGAGAAGGAAAGGACATCTGATGCTCAAGCTCACAGACATGGCTTCGGCCAAGGTCCGCGAGTTGCTTGCCGAAGAGCAGCGCGACGACCTGGCCTTGCGGGTCGCTCTCCAGTCGGGGGGTTGTTCCGGGTTTCGCTACGAGCTGTTCTTAGACGACCGCGCTGTCGAGGGCGACGAGTCAGTCGACTTCAACGGAGTGAAGGTCGTCGTCGACCCCATCAGCGCCCCGTTCCTCGACGGCGCCGAGATCGACTTCGTCGAGAGCGAAGAGGGGGCGGGTTTCAAGATCGACAATCCCAACCCTCTGCCGTCCTGCCATTGCGGCGACGGGGGATCCTGCCAGTAGGCTTCGTTCGTGGCACCTCGCCCATCGGTGTGCCCTGGACGGCAGCGCTGATGCCTTTACGTTCCTCTCCGGCTCGCCGGCCTTTTCGTGGCGGGTGAGCCTGCCCGGCCCCGCACCGTTGATTCCCGGATTCTCACTCTCGCGCTTTGGCGCTGCCGGTATCTCCAAGTCGGTCACGGCCTACGCCCGACTTGGAGAAGCGAGCACTTCGTAGGACAGTATCGCGAAGCGTGAACGTCACGGGAGCTGCTTCATCGGCGAGGGAGGTAGAGGTGGCATCGCAGGCACTGGCAACACTGTCGGGCGCGGTCAAGGATGGCGATTACAAGCAGGCGGTGGCGATCGTCAATGACGAGCTGGCCGCCGGCACCGAGGGCTTGGTCATCTTGAACGAGGGGCTGGTCCCCGGCATCGAGGCCCTGGGCGCGGCCTTCAGGGACGGCCAGGCCTACCTTCCCGAGGTGCTGCTTGCCGCCCGGGCGATGAACAAGGCCGTGGAAGTGCTCACCCCTCACCTTCCCAAGGGTGAGGCCCACCGTCTTCCCACCGTCGTGGTCGGCACCGTATCCGGCGACATGCACGACATCGGCAAGAACCTCGTGCGCATGATGCTGGACTGCGCCGGCTTCAAGGTGGTGGACCTGGGTGTGGACGTGGCCCCGCAAGCCTTCGTGGACGCCGCCAAGGAGCACAACGCCTCAATCGTGGCCCTCTCGGCGCTTCTTACCACCACCATGATCAACATGCCCGAGGTCGTAACCGCCCTGAAGGACGCCGGGGTCACCGCCTCGGTCATGGTGGGAGGCGCTCCCCTTTCCCGCTCCTTCGCCGAGGAGATCGGTGCCGCCGGCTTCGCCGAGGACTGCCTGGCCGCGGTGGATGAAGCCAAGCGCCTGGCAGGGATCTAGCAACCCGAGCGACGGGTTTGCCGGGACACTCCGGACGGCACACCCCGAACGCGGAAAGCACGCGAAGCCGCCTGCGCCGAGCAACGAAGGCAAGCCAGATGGGCGAGTCAACCGCACAAAGGAATCGTTCGATTGCCTCGGGCACCGGTGATTCGGACCGGGAGTTCGAGGTCCGTTTCAGCCCGTTCGTGCGCCACGTTCGTGTGGGGGCGGGCACGAGCTTGCTCGTGGCTGCCCGGCGAGCGGGGGTGGGCATCCAGTCGGTGTGCGGGGGGACCGGAAGCTGCAGCCTGTGCGTGGTGGAGTTGGAGCCGGAGACCGGCCTGATTGCACCGGCGGAGGAGCGCGAGGACCTGGATTCTGTGGGCGCCGGACCCAATGCGCGGCTGGCATGCCGTGTCCTGGTGGACCGCGACCTGAACGTTTCGGTTCCAGTGCGCTCGTTCATGGCCAGTCAGCGGCTTCACCTGGAGGCTTTCGAGAGCGCGGTCGAGGTCGAGCCCGCGGTCACAGTCCGAGTCGTGTCGCTTCCCGAACCGGACGGCCAGGGCGAAGGCAACGGGGTTGCCGCGGTCCGCCGGGGAATCTGCATGGCGCTGGCGGACCCCAATATCGAGGTGCCGCCAGGAGTGGTGGCCGGGATCGGTGCCTTGCCGGCCGGAAATGGCGACCAGGTTAGGGTCGTGCTCAAGGGCCGCAGCGTCGTGTCGGTGGCCCGGCCGGGATCGGCTCTGCTCGGCTTGGCCGTCGACGTCGGGACCACCAAACTCGCCGGCTACCTCGTCGACCTGGAGACGGGCAAGACGCTTGCGGCCGCGGGCTTGATGAACCCGCAGATAGCCTTCGGAGAGGACGTGATGGCGCGCATCGCATACGCGATGCGCTCCCCCCAGGATGCTCGGGAGCTCCGGCGCGTTGTTGTGGATCGGATCAACCACCTGGTCCGCAAGATGTGCCGCACGGTGCGCGTCTCGTCCCGGGACATTGTGGATGTGGTGGCCGTGGGCAACACGGCCATGCACCACATCCTGCTCGGTCTGCCGGTTGAACAGCTCGGCCGGGCGCCCTACCTGGCAGTCGAGACCGACGCTTTGGACGTCAACGCGTCGGACATCGGACTGGAGGTGGAACCGGGAGTGTGGTTGCACGCCTTGCCAAACGTGGCGGGATTCGTAGGTGCCGATCACGTCGCCTTTCTCCTTGCCACGCTGGATATCCACGCGGACGGTGTGGTGCTCGGGCTGGACGTGGGTACCAATACCGAGATCACCCTACGCACTCCGGACGGGATGCTCTGCTGCTCATGCGCCTCTGGCCCGGTGTTCGAGGGCGCCCACATCCGGGACGGCATGCGCGCTTCCAAGGGAGCCATCGAACGGTTGCGGATAGAGGAATCCGGCCAGGTGGAGTACCAGACGGTCGGCGGCGGAGCGCCGGTCGGGTTGTGCGGCTCAGGGGTGCTCGATGTCGTCGCGCAGCTTCGCGCGCGGGGGATAATCTCGGCATCCGGCGCTTTCCGCGATCACGCAGGAGTCGCGCAGGGCTCTCGCGGCAAGGCGTTTCTGATCGCGCCTCGCCAGGTCACGGCACACGGGGAACAGGTGCTGTTCACGGCCGAGGACGTTGGCCAGGTACAGCTTGCCAAGGCGGCGATTCGGGCCGGCACCGAGATACTGCTCGAGGATGCCGGCCTCAAGGACTCCGACATCGGCCATGTGGTACTGGCGGGGACTTTCGGCACCTACCTCGACCCGGCGAGCGCCGTCTCCATCGGCATGTTTCCTGACCTTCCGATGTCTCGCTTCCAGCAGGTGGGTAACGCGGCCGGTGCGGGGGCGCGCGCCGCGCTGGTGTCGGTTCGTGCGCGAGAGCGGGCGGCCGAGATTGCCGAGGCCGACACCTACGTAGAGCTAATGACTCACTCGCGTTTTGCCGACATATTCACCGAATCGCTCCTTTTGGGCTGATCGTGAGGCCGGGGTCTTGTGCAATTTTTCTTGGTCTGGTTAGATCACTCTACGTGGGCGAGGTCCACTGAGCGTGGCGAATCCTCGTCGCGCCGGGGGTCGCAGGTCGGAAGCCGGTCAAAAGAGGGGTGGGCTGGCGGCGGTGGCTGGAGCGGTCGCGGCATACATCGGACTGGACGTCGGGACCCAGAGCGTAAAGGCGCGAGCTCTGGACGGCGCCGGCCGTTGCCTGCTCAAGACCTCGTCGGCCTACCCGAGACACTCCCCCCGGCCCGGCTGGTTCGAGCAGCACCCGGAGGAGATGTGGCAGGCGTCCTGCAATGTCCTTCGGGAACTGGCGGATGGGCTGGCCCAGCTCTCGCCTCCCGCGCGCCCGGCCGCGATTTCGGTGACCGGCCATATGCACTCGCTGATCCTGCTTGATTCGCATGGTCAACCCCTGGGGGCTTGCCTCGTCTGGAGTGACGCGCGGGCGGAGGAGGTGGCGCGCCAGTGTGCGGAACTGGTGCGCGAGCAGTTGGGAGAGGGATATCTGCGCAACACCATATGCAACAACTTCTTCGCCAACTGGACCGGAGCTCATCTGGCCTACGTCCGCTGGTGCTTCGATGAGGCAAACCGGGGCAGCCGGGATCCGGAAGTGCTGCGCTGGGCCGAGGCATGGAAGCGCGCCGCAGGATTCGTCACCCCTCGGGACTTCGTGTGTCTGAGCCTTACCGGCGAAGTGGTCACCGACATGTGCGGCGGGTCGGAAACCTCCCTCATGGACGTCCCCGGGAAGCGCTGGGCCAGCGAGGTGTTTGAGCTGCTGGGAATCGACCGGGTGAAGCCCCCTGAGCTGCTCGAGCCGGGCGAGCTCATCGGCCCGGTCAGCGCTCAGGCGGCCGAGGCGACGGGGCTGCCGCGCCGGTTGCCGGTCGTGGCCGGAGCGGGGGACGCGCTGACGGGAGCGCTGGCCGGCGGGGTGGTTCGCCCGGGACAGGTCATGATCAACATCGGCACCAGTGGTGTGGTGGTGGTGCCCACCGGCGAACACCGGGCCGTGGACGAACAACTTCGCACCCAGGTGCACTACTCGGCCGTTCGCGGTGAACTGGCCGCCGAGGCAGCTGTGGATGCCGGAGGACTCTCGCTTCGCTTCGTCCGCGACGTGCTGGGTGCTTCCCATCGGGATGCGGCCCAGGCCAGCGGCTTCGACCCCTACGACCTGCTGGCGGGCATCGCCTCTCGAGTCCCGCCGGGAAGCCACGGGGTGATGTTTTCGCCATATCTGGCGGGGGACCGCACGGCAGAGGCGCCCGATGCCAGAGCGGCCTGGTATGGGCCGTCCGCGTTCCTCAGGGACGAGCCCTCGGGTCGCGAGGGCGCGCTGGTGCGCGCCGTCTTCGAGGGCGTGGCGTTCGGGTTGCGGGCGGCTTTTGAGATCGTGAACTCCAACCTGGCCAGCCGGCCGGCCGGCCGGTCTGTGCGTCTCGTCGGGGGCGGAGCCCGCAGCCGGCTCTGGGCCGAGGTGCTTGCCGACGTGATGGGAATGCCGGTGGATACGGTTTCGGGCGGTGACGCCGCCGAGGGGGCAGCCATGCTCGCGTGGGGCGCCGCCAGCGGGGGAGACGTGCTCGCGGCCGCGGGGCGTGTACCCGTGAAGCAGCGCTTCGATCCGCGCCCGGCGGTCGCAGCCTTCTACGACCGGCTCTACCAGGAGGCCTTCCGCGGTCACTACGACCGCAGCCCGCGCGAGCTGGATGAGGCGATCTCGCAAGTGCTGGCCGGAAAGGAAGCACGGGAGGCATTGCGGGAGTGGGGAGGCGAGGCCGGTTCGACGCCAGGCAACTCAGTGCCGGAGGTCGAGTGGGTGCCGGACACCGGCCTGGCGCGAGAGACGGGCGCGCTGCCGGAGGTCGAGTGGGTGCCAGGGAGCTCTGTACCAGGCAACTCAGTGCCGGAGGTCGAGTGGGTGCCGGACACCGGCCTGGCGCGAGAGACGGGCTCAGTGCCGGAAGCCGAGTGGTTGCCGGACACCGGCTCGCTGCCGGAGGTCGAGTGGGTGCGGAAGACCAACTCGGCACCAGAGGCCGGATGGATTCCGACGCCGGAGGCCAACTCAGAGTCAGAGGCACCAGAGGCCGGATGGATTCCGACGCCGGAGGCCAACTCAGAATCAGAGGCACCAGAGGCCGGATGGATTCCGACGCCAGAGGCCAACTCAGAGTCAGGGGCACCAGAGGCCGGATGGATTCCGACGCCGGAGGCCAACTCAGAGTCAGGGGCACCAGAGGCCGGATGGATTCCGACGCCGGAGGCCAACTCAGAGTCAGGGGCACCAGAGGCCGGATGGATTCCGACGCCGGAGGCCAACTCAGAGCCAGAGGCGGGTTTGGTGCTGGGGAAGAGCTGGGAACTGCGGAACGGATCAGGGCGGGGTAACGGATCAGGGCGGGGTAACGGCTGAAGCAGCCTCGGCGATAGGTGCCCGCATCGAACGTCGGCTTCCTGCCATCGCTGGGAAGTTGGCGTGGTTTCTGTCTGTCTCGGCCACCTTGCCCAAAGCTCCAGCGTTGTGGCTGGTCGTGTGGCAACCCTCTCCGGGCAGTCTGAACCGTCGCCACCTCTCGCCCGCGGTTGGCGCCTCCCTGATTGGATAAGGCGCGCCGGCGGACCTCGGTCCACGCCGGCGGGAACGCATCCTCTTGAGGCGGAGGTCTCGCGCAACCCCCCACGGTCTGTGGTTAGATCAGCGTTCGGACGTGGCGGCGTCTTGGCGCGGCGAATCCTCATGGACGAGCCCTCGGGTCGGGAAGGCGCGCTGTCTCGGGCGGCGACGCCGCCGAGGGGGCGACCATGGTCGCCTTGGGCGCGGCCCCGGATCGAGCGTCGCTCGCCTACCATGTTGTGGGGACGTTGTGGGAAGGTCATGCGGGTGCAGGCCGTCCTGGATAACCTGGAGGGAGGAGATGCGGCCGTGATTCGGGGCAGATCCGGTATTGCCGTAGCGGCCGGGGTCCTAGGGTTGGCTCTGGTCGCGTCGGGCTGCTACTCATCGCAGGTGACCACGCGCAGGGTGACGGTGTCGCGTGGCGAGGCGGCGCAACCGACCGTATCAGATTCCTCGCTGGATTCCTCACCCGGCGCGGCGATCGCGACGTCGGGTGCGAGCATGGGGCCGGCCCCGTCCACGCGCACCGGCGAGGCGGGGGTGGGCTCCGCTCCCGGGGGAGCGACCGACGTGGGCCTTACCGCGAACACCATCAAGATCGGCTACGTGGGGGACTTCTCGGGTCAGGCTCGAGCTTTCTTCGGTCCCGCCTTGGACACTCTGAACGCTTACATAGCGGACATCAACTCCCGAGGCGGGATCCACGGGCGCAAGGCCCGACTCGTCTACTACTCGGCGAACTACCAGTCACCGGATCAGGTGCTCTCGGCCGTCAGGCGATTGGTCGAGCAAGACAAAGTCTTCGTGGTGGTGATGTTGGTTTCCCTGGATGTCTCCGCCGGTCCGGCAGTGGCCTATCTGAACGAGAAGGGCGTGCCGTGCCTCGGGTGTAGGTCGTCCGCTCAGACCGACCTTGCCCTGGGTCCATCGAACTTCGTGACGCAGATCGATCCGGCCAGTCACGGGGAGATCCTCGGGGGATTCGTCGCCAAACGGCTCAACAAGAAGTACATGGCCGTCGGCTACTGCGAGTCGGCCAACGACAAGAATCTCGCCATGCTCGCCGCCGCCTCGTTCGAAAGGCACGGCGGGAAGGTCGTGGACAAGCGGAGCATCGGGAACTGCACCCAGACGAGCATGGAATCGCCCGTTGCCGCCTGGTACTCGACGGTTCCCCGGCCGGACGTGCTGATGATCATCGATCCCATCGGGATGGCCGAAGGCACGGCCGCGGCCAGGCGGATGGGCTGGAACGTGCAAGTCACGGGACGCAGCGGGTGGTTCCAGTTGGTTCTCGACATCGGCGGGTCCCAGACCGAGGGACTGATAGCCACGACCGAGGGCTATGCCTGCCCCGGCTACCAGAGTCCCCAGTGGAACCGCTTCCGCCAAGTACTGAAGGCCTATTACCCCGACCGGAAGGAAGAGGAGATCACCGTCGAGGCCTGGTCCAGCCTGGGCCTTCTCGAGGAGGCCGCCCGGCGCGCGGGACCCAACCTTACGAGGCGAGGCCTGGTGCAGGCAGTGGAGGGGATGTCGGGCTTTGACGACGGGATGGGACCCAAGTTCGCCTTCGGTCCCGGGCGGCACTGGGGCCGCTCGTCGACGGGCTTCTACATGATCCACAACCAGGCCTTCGTGAAGGCTACCCCCGAGGACTTCTTCACGGTCGACGACCTCTAGCGGCTGCCGGCCGGCGGGGGCGGCCCGGAAGCCGGGTGGTGGCTATGCGTTCCCCGCCCGCCCGGGCCACACGGTCATGGTCGATATCCCTCGGTTTCCCCATGCGTAGTAGGGAATTGCCGTGAGCGTGACTTCGCGAGTTCGGCGGTGCCGCTCCGCAAGTGGCCGGTAGAGCGGGCCCCAAGGCTCGGTCGGGACCAGCCCGCGAGCCGTGACCGCGGTCAGACCGCCGAGCAGATCGGGTCGGTACTCGGCCGCCAGGGGGGTCGAGTCGTCGACAAGGGCATCGAGTACGTTGACTCCCGGATTGTCGGGCCCCTCCAGGCAGTAGATCAGAGGTCCCCGTTGGATGGCGAGACTGCCTCGGTTCTCCGCCACTCGCGGATTGCACGCGACGAAGAATGGCTCCATCTGGAGCTGTAGCGTGACGCGTTCGCCGCCCTCCCAGCGCCGGCGAATCGCCAGGTAGGAGCCGGGGATCACCGCCTGGTCCAGGGCCACTCCATCGACGCCGGCTGAGGCCTGCTTGCACCATCCCGGCACCCGGACCCTGATCGTGAGATCGATGGGGGACTCGACGCCAACCGTCAGCTCGACCCGTCCGTCCCACGGGTACCCGGTGTTCTGCTTGAGCCGCCATCCGTCACCTTGCGCCTGCGACGTGGCGAATAGGTGGACCCACGGCCCCTCGGAGTCCGCTCCATAGAAATACTCGGGCAGCGTGGCCAGCAGCCGGTTGACGTTGGTAGGACAGCAGGTCACCGGGAACCATGACTGCCGGCCGATGGGAAGCCGCTGGAAGGTCCATGGCTCCCACCGCTCGGGGTGGTACTCGCCCCGGCCGCCGGCGGCCAGCGGGTTGGCGTAGTGGTAGGCGTCGCCGTCCAGCGACACGCCCGCGAGGAAGCCGTTGTACATGGTTCGCTCGAGCTGGTCGGCGTAGGCAGCTTCGCCCGTGATGGCAAGCATCCGCCTTGCCCAGAGAATCGCGGCGATGGCCGCGCAGGTCTCGGCGTAGGAGCCCTCGTTGGGCAGCTCGTAGGCGCGCCCGACCGACTCCTCGATCCAGCGCCCGCCGACACCGCCGGTGACGTAGATCTTGGCCTCGACGAGGCTGGCCCACCAGCGATCGAGCACCTCGCGGTAGGAGGTGTCTCCGGTCTCAATGTAGACATCGGCAATACCCGAGGCCATGTAGCACACCCTCACCGCGTGACCCCAGAGCTCGTCGAACATCTCCGGGTGCGCCCGCCGGCACAGCAGGTCGGCAAGCTCCAGGTACCGGCTCGTGCCGGTCTGACGGTACAAAGCCACGAGGGCAAGCTCGATCTCCGGGTGACCGTCGGTCTCCTGGCGTCCATCGGGGCCGAACGTGTCCCAGAGGTGATCCGCCAGTCTCACAGCCGCACCCATCAGGCGCTCGTCGCCCACCGCTCGCTGGTGCGCGACCGCGGCTTCGATGAGGTGACCCGCACAGTACATCTCGTGCGAGTAGCCAAGGTCGCCGTACCGATCGTGCGCTCCGAAGGCGGTGTTGAGATACCCATCGGGCCCTTGCGCCGACACCACCGCGTCGACGACCGGGTCCAGAAGGCCGGCCAGCTCGGGATGCCACGCTGCGGCCTCCATCCACTTGTACAGGTCGGAGTCGGTGAACCAGAGGCCGCGACGAGGCTGGCCTCGGAAGTTGTCGATGACGCCGTTCTCCTCGAGTCGCTCGAGAAGCCGGGGCAGGCCGACGTCGCGGCTGATCCGGCGGCGTGGGGCCCAGAACTCATCACGCAGATCGACTGCGGTAGCGGGGATCGCGGGCACCCGCAAGTGGTCGCTGGCCATGTTCGGCTCCCGGGTTGTCGCGGCTTGGCGCTTCTCGTTCGGCTTCCTTGCGCACCGCGGCCCACGTGTGGCTTGCCTTGGCGCGCAAGGCATCTGGGCGAGACTACCACGGCCGGACTGAGGCGGCGGCCGCGGCGACCCGAAAGAGCCGTGTGCCGTCCGGGGCCGGTACTCGGGCAGTAGGGGCCAGGTCCTGCACGACGGATCCAAGGTTGAGATGCCCCCGGCCGCATCGCTGAGAGACGGCTTCCGGCCGGGGGCCCGATTCCCGGTCGTGGGGTGCTACCGTTTGCGGGAGTCTTGTTCTTCCAGGGGGTGAACCGTGAGGATTCCTGAGCAGGGGCTGAGCCGGGAAGAGGTGCTTCAACGGCTCGAGGAATACCGGGCACACGACGCCGAGACTCGTCAAGGCAGGGCGTGGGGCCTCGTCTACGACGCGGGTGTGAGGCAAGTCGAAGACCTGGCCAAGCAAGCCTACACGGACTTCCTGGCCATCAATGCCCTCGACCCCACGGCGTTTCCTAGTGTGCTGCGCATCGAGAACGACCTGGTAGCCATGGCCGCCGCTCATCTCCAATCGGGCCCAGAGGTGGTGGGCAACTTCACGAGTGGGGGAACCGAAAGCTGCATGCTCGCCGTGAAGACCGCTCGGGACTGGGCACGAGCCAATCGCCCGGAGGTAGCTCACCCGGAGGTCATCCTGGGAACCACGGCCCACCCGGCATTCCACAAGGGATGCCACTACCTGGACGTCAGGCCGGTCCTGGTGGACGTGGACCCCGTGACCTTCAAGGTCGACCCTGAGGCGGTGGCCCAAGCCGTCAGCCCGAACACGATCATGATCGTCGGATCGGCCGTGTCCTACGCGCACGGTGTCGTGGACCCCATCCGAGAGTTGAGTGAGATCGCGCGCCGCCACGGCCTCTTGCTCCATGTGGACGGCTGCATCGGAGGATTCCTGCTTCCCTACCTTCGCCGTCTCGGCGCGAGCGTGCCGGACTTCGATTTCTCGGTTCCCGGCGTGACCTCGATGTCCATGGATTGGCACAAGTACGGCTATGCGCCCAAGGGCGCTTCGGTGGTCCTCTACCGCGACAAGGCGCTGCGCAAGTTCCAGTTCTACGCATGCGCCAGCTGGCCCGGCTACCCGATCATCAACCCGACGATACAGAGCTCGCGCTCCGGGGGGCCGCTCGCCGCAGCTTGGGCAGTGGTCAACTTCCTGGGCGACGCGGGGTACATCGAGCTTGCCCGCCGCACCCTGGAGGCAACCCGCAAGCTGGTTGCCGGTATCGGCTCCATCCCGAGTCTACGGGTGCTCGGAGTTCCGGAGTCGAGCTTGATCGCCATCGCCTCCGACGACGTGAACGTCTTCTACGTGGCTGATGCGATGAGGCGAAGGCGCTGGCTGATATCCGCCCAGCCCCAGTTCGGCCCGTCACCGGCCAGTTTGCACCTGATCGTGACCGCTTCGAGCCTGGGGCAAGTGGATGGGTTCCTGAAGGATCTGGCGGGCAGCGTCGAGGAAGCGCGCGGCTCGGGATCCCGGCTGGACCCAGCCCTTCGGGAGATCCTTGCCAACCTGGACCCCGCCGCTCTCACCGACGAGATACTGGACGCTATGCTGGGCGCCGCGGGAGTCGAGTGGGGCTCGATATCGGAGAGCATGGCGGAGGTCAACACCATCATGGACTCCCTACCGCCGGCTGTGAGAGAGGCGCTCTTGATTGCCGGGGGCAACACTCTGTTCACGCCTTCGCCCTAGCACTCGCCCCGGCAAATATGGTGAGGTTCAAGTGCCTCCGCACCTCCGGGAGCGAGGGGTTCGGCGGGCCGGAGGCAATCGCGTGCTGGGGATGAGGACCAGGGCCGGAGATGTGACAACGGTCGACGGACATGGCCCGGGGCTGTTGTCGTCCGAGGCACGGCGTGCGAGGCGGATCGGGTACGGGTGCGTCATGTTGGCCGCCGGTCTGTGGGCGGCGGCCGAGACGGTCGCCAGGGCCCTTATGGATCGAGGCCTGCCGGCCTTGGAGATGTGCGAGGCTCGTGCGTGGATAGCGGCGGCCTGTCTGGCTCTGGTGCTCCGCGCTCGCGGCCTGAGGATGTGGCCGGAGCCCGAGCGAGGCCACGGCCTCCGCGCACTGGCCCCCTTCCTGCTGTTCGGGATCGCCTTGGCGTGCTCGAACCTGGCGTTGTTCGAGGCCATAGCCAGGCTGCCCGTTGCGGTCGCCGTGCTCCTGCAATACGCGGCGCCGGTGCTCGTGGTGTGCTGGAGCGCCCTGGAAAGCAGGCGCGCACCTTCGGGACGAACCCTTGCCGCGCTGTCGCTCAGCCTGACGGGGGTCCTCTTTGTCTCCGGGCTCCTGGATTCCCCGAGCAGGCGCCTGGATGCATCGGGAGTCGCTCTCGGCCTAGGAGCTGCCTTCGCCTTCGCAGCGTGCATGGTCTTGGCCGAGAAGTTGGGCGGGAAAGTTGGGGCGGGCCCAGCCGTTGCTCGGGGGTTCGTGTTCGCATCCATCTTCTGGGTCGTATTCCAGGTTCCTCGAGGGTTCCCGCGCGCCCTCATGGACGCATCCTTTCTTCCAGGCATCGCATTTGTCGGGATCGTCGGAACCGTCCTTCCCTTCTTCTTCTTCACCTATGGGGTTGGCCTGGGCGTCGGGGCTCCCCGCGCGAGCATCGTCCTGACATTGGAGCCCGTCGTCGCGGCGGTGCTCGCCTTGCTGTTCCTTGGTCAGTCCCTCGGGCCGATGCAGATCGTAGGTGGCACCGCGATAGTGGGCGGAGTGGTCGTCGTGCAGTCGGCGAGAAATCTGAGAAGTTGGCACTCTCTTGGTGCGCCGCCTCAAATGTGATGGACGTTGTGGGAAGTCTCGTGCGATCCTGGGCCAGGCCCACAAGAAGGTGTGCGCCAAACCACGCGCAGGGGGGGTCGTTGCGCGGCGATCCGGTACTCGACATCGCAAGGCGGCGCCGGCCGGCTGCGGCTGGAGAACGCCGGAGGCGCCTGCCTCTTGCGGCCGCGCTGGCCCTCGCTCTGCTTGCCCCCTCCTGTTACTCGTCGGAAGTGGCCACGCGGCGGGTGCTGGTGACGGGCCTTCCTGTCACGAAGGCAACAACCGAGCCCGCCGGTGATTCCCGGGGGCCTGGGGGGCTGGTGACTCCGGGAGCCTCGTATCTTCGAGGGGACGATGTGTCGTCCCGCGCCGGCGCGCGAACGGGAATCCCGGGGGCCACCGATGTGGGGGTCACGGCGACCACCATCAAGATCGGCCATATAGGGGACTCCACGGGCCAGGCGCGCGCCTTCTTCGGCCCTCAGATCGATTCCATCAACGCCTATGTCGCGGACCTCAACGCACGTGGAGGCATCTTCGGACGGCGGGTCCAACTCGTCTACTACTCCGCGTCATACCAGTCGCCGGACCAAGTCCTGGCGGCTTCGAGGCGCCTGGTGGAGCAGGACAAGGTGTTCGCGGTCGTGTCTCAATCGGGGCTGGACAATGCCAACGCGGCTGCGATCCCCTACTACGAGGAGAAGGGGGTTCCGTGTATCGGTTGCCATTCGGCAACCCGCATCGGCATGGATCTCGGCTCGTACATCTTCAGTGCCCGGATCGACCCGGTCTCGCACGGCACCGTGCTGGGCGCCTTCATCGCCAAGCGCTTGGGCAAGAAGCGAATGGGATTGGGGTACTGTGCCAGTGCCTGGTCGAAGCAGGTGGCCGTGTCGGTCAAGGCGTCCTTTGAGAAGTTCGGCGGGACCGTGCTGGACGAGCGGGACATCGGCAATTGCGATCAGCAGGTAATGGAGCCGATCGTCACCGCCTGGTATGGGAGCGTTCCCCGCCCCGACGTCCTGCTGGTAGCCGACCCGGTCGGGATGGCCGAGGGTGCGGCGGCGTCGAGGCGGCTGGGCTGGGACGTGCAGATCACCGGGCCGGGAGGGATGTGGCAACTGGTCCTCGACATCGGCGGAAGCCAGACAGAGGGTTTGATAGGAACGACCGAAGGTTTCGCTCCACCCGGATACCGGACCCCCCAGATGGATCATTTCCGGAAGGTGCTCAAGGCTTACTACCCCAACCGAAAGGAGGACCTGACCACCTTGCGACCCTGGCAGAAGATGAGCCTGTTCGAGGAGGCGGCTCGCCGCGCGGGGACTAATCTGACTCGTCGGGGGCTGATCCAAGCGTTGGACGGCATGCGCGGGTGGGATGACGGCCTGAGCCCACCGGTGACGTTTGCCCCCGGGCACCACTGGGGGCACTCCGCCACGGCGTTCTTCCGGATACGCGACGGGGCCTTCGAGAAGGCGACGCCAGAAGACTTCCTTGCGCCGGAGGATTTCGAGTAGTGTTTCGCGAAGTGAGCGCACGCGCGGCGGGTTGCCGGGCAGGATGCGGCGTGGCGACCATGTCGCCGTCGGCGCACTCGGCGACGGCGGCTGGAGTTCGGCTGTCCTTTGGGGTCCTTGGCAGGACGGGGGACGAGTGCTGTATCTGAACCTGGCGATCATCGGGATGACCGAGGGAGCGGTGTACGCGCTCCTCGGCTTGGGGCTGATCCTCATCTACAGAAGCACCGGGGTGCTGAACTTCTCCCAAGCGGCAATGGCCATGTGTTCCGCCTATGTCGCGTGGCAGATCACCACCTCGGCGCCGTGGCTGACCGTGTGGGGTGCCCTCGCCATCACCATCGCTTTCGGAGCTCTCATGGGCGCGGGACTGTACTACTTGATCTTCTCCCGGCTCAGGGACTCTCCGCCGGTAGCCAGGCTCATCGCGAGTGTCGGAGTCGCATTCATCCTGCCCGCGCTGGTGCGCGTCGTGTGGAGCGGGCAGAGCGAGCGGGGGCTCCACCTGCCGTTCCAGTTCGGCAGCGGCGTGGTCAAGTTCTCCTCCATCGCTCTCCAGGTGCAAAAGCTCGGCCTGATCGCTGTGACCGTGGGCTGCGGCATCGGGCTTCATCAGTGGATGAAGCGAAGCGTCACCGGCACGGCACTGCGAGCCGTGGCCCAGAACCGGATGGCGGCGCAGATGGCCGGGGTTCCGGAACGGCGAATCTCAGCGGCGGCATGGGCGATCGGCGGAGCGATGGCGGCGCTGGCGGGCGCTCTATACGTGCCGCTTGCGTACCTGGACCCCAACATGATGATTCCCTTCCTACCCAAGGCTTTCGCGGCGGCCCTTCTGGGCGGGTTGGTCAACTTGCCCATGGGTTTGGTGGGTGGTCTGGCTCTGGGCGCGGTGGAGAGCGTGTTCCGGGGGATGCATGGCAGTCTGCCCCGGCTGGCCGAAACCGTCGGCGCTCTGGGGATCGTGGCATTCCTCCTGATCCGGATAGAGCGCTTCTTCGTGTCCGAGCACGAACTGAAAGCGATCGAGCAATGACCGGGGACGGGGTTCGTCCATGAGCGCCGGCGTGGAGGCCCTGAGGGTTCCCCGTCAGGTGAGCGGGGCTCGACCCGTGGGCAAGCTGTTCGGGATCGCCGCCGCCGCTGTGGCCGTCACCGCGTTCGCCATTCCCGCCTTGACCGGCAGCTACTGGACGTACGTGTTCACCTACTTCCTGGTGTACGCGATGATCGGCCTCTCCCTGGTGCTGCTTACGGGCTACGTCGGCCAGATCAGCCTGATGGGCGCCACGCTGGTGGGGCTTGGGGCGTTCACCTCCGCGGCGGTGGAGGTGCACTGGGGCTGGCCGTTCTGGGCCGCGGCTCTGAGCGCGGGTTTGATCACCCTGCCGTTCAGCCTGCTGATTGGGTTCCCCGCGCTCCGGCTTCGCGGGCTCTACCTGGCGATCGCCACCCTGGCCTTCGCCAAGCTGATCGAAGAGCTGGTGTTCAAGGGCTGGCCCTGGCTTACGGGCGGATTCAGCGGAATGCAGGTGCACCGCCCACACATGCTCATTCCCTTCGAGTCGGACGCCCGCTACTTCTGGTTGGTGCTCGGGGTCTTCTGCGCGGTCTTGGCCTTCACCTACAACTTCAGCCGCTCGCGGGTGGGCCGGGCCATGCGGGCAACCCGCGAGAACGAGCTGGCCGCGCAGGCGATGGGCATCAACATCGTCAAGTACAAGATGCTGGCGTTCTTCCTGTCGGGGGTCGTCGCGGGGCTGGCGGGGGCGCTGCAGATCCATCTGTCGAAGGCGGGCAGTTTCGAGGCGTACCGCTTCTACCTCTCGTTCCTGATTTTCGTGATGGTGGTGATCGGCGGCGTGCGCTCGATGTGGGGCGCACTGCTGGGTGGGGTGTTTCTGATCCTTCAGACCGAACTGCTGCGCGGCGTGGAGTTTCTCACTCGGTTCACCGACATCGCCTTTGGCGTGGGTCTCATCTGGGTGGTGCTTTCCAACCCCGAAGGTCTGGCCGGGTACCTGCGGGATCAGTGGGCATGGGTGAAGGAGAAGCCCCGCTGGAGGGCGCTGGTCGCGGTGGCGTTCGTTGCCTTCGACATCGGGACAATGTGGCTGCTCGTGCACTTTGGCGGACAGAAGGGGGCCGGATAGCGGTGAGCCGGAGCACATCGGTCGCCTTGCCTGCGCAGCCGGTCGCGCCTGCTCAGGCCGCACGGTCTTCCGAGGGTGATACAAATACCACCAGCTTGTTCGAGTGCCGGGGCATAGACGTCTCTTTCGGAGGCCTGAAGGCGCTGAGCGACGTCTCTGTCCGTGTGGATGAAGGCGAGATCGTCGGGATGATCGGGCCCAATGGCGCCGGCAAGACCACCCTGTTCAACGTGATCTCGGGCTTCTTGGTTGCCAACTCGGGCAAGGTGCTTCTGGACGGGCGCGACCTGACGGGGCTTCTCCCCTACGAGCGGGCGAGGTTGGGACTCGGGCGCACCTTCCAGCAAGCGCTGCTCTATCGTGACCTTTCCGTGCTGGAGAACCTGCTCATCGCCTCCCACCGGCACACCCGCCGCGGGTTGTTCTCTAACGGCCTGCGTCTGGGAGCGGCGGCGCGGGAGGAGCGCGAGGCGCTGGAGAGAGCGCGAGCCACTATGGATGTCGTCGACCTGACGCCCTATTGGGAGAAGAAGGCGGGGGCGCTGTCCTACGGGACGCTCCGCATGCTCGAGCTGGCGTGCATGCTTGTGCAGGCGCCCCGGTTCGTACTGCTGGACGAACCGGCCAGCGGTATCGCCCAACGAGAGACCGAGGCGCTGGGTCCCCTGCTGCGGCGGATTCGCGAGCAGATGCAGACAACCATCCTGATCATCGAACATGACATCCCAATGGTGAGCGGGCTGTCGGACCGGATGTATGCCATGGATCTCGGAAAGGTCATCGCCGAGGGGGCTCCGGCACAGGTGCTCGCTCATCCGGAGGTGGTGGCGTCCTACCTGGGGCGTCCCGAGACGGTTGGCCTGGAGGAATCGCCGAAGCCGGCCAGACGACGCCCTGCCCCGCGCCGGACGGCGGGCGCACCCCGGGGGGGCGGATCGCCGACGTGATGGTCTACTCTAGGAGCGATCATCGCCGCATGGGACCGGACCAAGCACGGTGTGTCCAGGCCGACAGGCCGTGGCGGGTCACTTTGGGAATGACGAAAGAAGGAGGCGGGTGATGAGACGCCTGGCGCGAGTCGGTGCGCTCGTGACAGTCGGAGTGGTCCTGATTCTGGCTTCGGGCGTCTTGCCCGGCGGCGCAGGGGAGATGTCGTCCGCGCTGACGGGCGAGGCGGAAGCTTTCGGGCCACGCCCGGGTCCCTACTTCCAGCAGCTTGCCCTGTCCCAGACACTCGCGCACACTCTGGCCAACGCGGGCAACATCCCCTACGGGGGGCACGCCGCCGCCGCCGTCTACGACGCGGGCTACCTCGAGAACCTGGCGGCTCCCGGGGTCCCTCCTTCGATACAGAAGGTCGATACGGACCTCAATTCCGCCAGCACACCGCGCGACGCGGGACCCCAGACCGTGGCGTCTCAGGACGCGGGGGTGGCGAAGATCGACGGTGGCACGGTGGAGGCCCACTGCAAACCACAGCCCATGAGCATCGGAGAGGTCCAGATGGGCCGGACGACTATGGCGTCCGGCGTGGTGGCGATGTCGTCGGTGTGGAGCGTCTCGAAGATCGAGATCAAGGGCCAGGACCCGCAGCGGGCGGCTGAAGCGCCGCTGCCGGCATCGGCTCCCCTCGCCGCGCCGGCGTCCACGCCCACGCCCACGCCCGAAACGGGCAGCGCTGTGATGGGTGTAGGCGTGATGTTTGTCTTGGCGGGAGCGGGTTTGGCAGTGGTGCGCGACCGCCGGCGCGGTGCCGCCGCCGGGATTGTCGTCGCTCTGCTTGCCTTGTCGGTTCCCGTTGTGGGGGGGGCGCGACCGGTCCTCGCCGCGGCTGCTAATCAGCGCGAAGCCGTGGCCCTGGCGGAGAGCCTCATCGGTGGTATCGATATCGCCGGCGTGGTGAAAATCTCCTCCATCCATCAGACGGCGACGGCCAGTTCCACGGCTCACGCGGGGGCTTCGAAGGCGTCGGCTCAGACCGAGGTTTCGGGAGTTACGGTCGCCGGCATCCCGGCTACCATCGACGCAGATGGGGTGCACGCCGCGGGACAGGGGGCCGCGATCCCACTCGGGAAAACGGCCGACCAGGTGATCGGGGAGACGCTGGCGCAGGCCGGTATCAGCCTGCGGTTGATGAGCCCGACCATGGATGTCTCCAAAGATGGCAAGTACGCGGTCGCCGACGCCGGTACCGTGGCATTGACGATCCTGCGTACGGTGGGGGTTCCGGTTCCAGGCACCCCTCAACAGGACGCCGGGGTGGACATGAACTTCGGCGGCGCGCGGGTTTCGTTGTCGGGGGCCCTTCAGGAATTGAGCGGCTTCGAGCCGACCGACATCCTGCCACTTCCCGATTCCAGCCAGGGTGCGGACCTCTCCGGGGGGACCGGAGGCTTGCCCTCCGTGGGGCCGACTCCGACGGACGCGTCCGGCGGCGCCGGGAGTACGCAAGCCGGTCCCCAGTACCGCACGGTGCGCATGGTGATCCGCCACTTCGAGCCTGTCCAAACGACGATCTTCCTGCTGGCCCTGCTCGTGGGCGTGATGGGGCCGCTGCTCTTGTTCAGGCGGAATGTGGTGGCGGCCGCCGTTTTGGCTTCGCCGGGCCGGGGGTACCGGGCCTTCTTCCGGTATCTGGTGCGCGGCTAGCTCGTGGGCACCGACGGCGACCGCGGCGGGGAGAGCGCCGGGGTCCACGAACTGCGCTTCGACCCGTTCCTCGACGAATGGGTGATGATCGCTTGCGCCCGCCACGCCCGCCCCGACCGCCCTTCCGGCGACTGCCCGTTCTGCGTGGGAGGCCTGGAGGCGCCTGAGCCCTACCGGGTCAAGGCTTTCCCGAACCGTTTCCCGGCTCTGGTGCCCGGCGAAGGAGCGCAGAGGGAGGTCGGTCCCTACGGGGCCGCGCCTCCTGCGGGGGCTTGCGAGGTCGTGCTCTACAGCCCGGACCACGATGCGCGGCTCTACCAGCTGGCCCAGGACCAGGTAGAGGAGTTGGTGGACCTGTGGGCGGAGCGGACCGCCGCGCTTGGCGCGCGTTCCGAGATCGAATACGTCCTCGTGTTCGAGAACCGGGGCGAGGAAGTCGGCGTCACGATCCACCACCCCCACGGGCAGATCTACGCGTTCTCTTTCGTTCCGCCGCTGGTTGCCCGCCGGCTTGCTTCCGAGACTCGCCACTTCCGTCAGACCGGACGCTGCCTTCGCTGTGAGGCGGCGGCCTTCGAGCGTTCCGGCCCTCGGCTGGTGATCGAGAACGATTCCTGGAGCGGCTACATCCCGTTTGCCGCCCGCTGGCCCTTTGGGGTGCACCTGGTAACGCGGCGGCACGTGGGAAGCTTGCCCGAGCTGGATGCGGGAGAGCGAAGGGATCTGGCGCGGATCTTGCGCCGGCTGGTGGCCGGTTTCGATGCGCTCTTCGACCGCAGTTTCCCATTCATGATGCTCGTCTACCAGACCCCGACCGACGGGCGCGAGCACCCGGAAGCCCATCTGCATATCGAGTTCTTCCCACCCCTGCGTGGACCACGGCAGGTGAAGTACGTGGCCGGCGTGGAAACAGGAACCGGAACGCACGCCAACCCCACTTCACCGGAAGAGAAGGCTGCGGAGCTTCGCGCGGCGCTGGAAAGGGCGGTTGGCGGGCAAGCCCCCGGCCGGGAAGTAGATCTGTGACGATCGGTATCCCTCGCCGCCAGGCCCTGGCCGAGGCGCTTCGATCCGCCGGCGGCGACCCGGCCCGGGCGAGGGTCTTTCGCGCTCCCGGCCGCATCAACCTGTTGGGTGAGCACACCGACTACAACCACGGATTCGTGCTTCCCGCGGCCATCGACCTCGACGTCGCAATCGCGGCCGTGGCCGAGTCTGGAGTGTTCCTGGCGGTCTCGGCCCAGATGGAAGGGCAGGCGGTTTTCGATCCCGAGAGCCCCAGGCTGTCCGGCGATTCGTGGGGAAGCTACCTGCAGGGCGTGGCTTGGTCGCTGTCGCAGTACACGGGGCGGGTCGGGGGCATCCGGGCCGGCGTGCACTCGACGGTGCCGGTGGGCTCAGGGCTTTCGTCGTCCGCCGCACTGGAGGTGGCCACGGGACTTGCCCTGTCGCTGCTTGCCGGTCACGCGGTAGCGAAGGAAGCGCTGGCGGCGGCTTGCCTTCGCGCCGAGCGTCAATGGGTCGGAGTCAACTGCGGTCCGATGGACCAATGGGCCTCGGTGTTTGGGCAGCGGGACTCGGTGATACTGCTGGATTGCCGCACCATGGACATCGAAACCGTGCACCTGCCCGAGGGCTTGTGCTTGGCGGTGGTGGACAGTGGGACGCCCCGCACTCTGGCGGAGGGGGGATACAACCGGCGCCGGTCGGAGTGTGAGCAAGCGGCCCGTCTGCTTGGAGTGCCCGCCCTTCGGGACGTTGGCGAGGCCGACATCGGCGAACTTCCCGAACCACTGCTGCGGCGAGCCCGGCACGTGGTACGGGAGAACGCTCGTGTGATGGAGGGCGTGAATGCCTTGCGCGCCGGCGACACCGGCCTGCTGGGAGAGCTGATCGACGCCTCTCACGAGAGCCTGCGAGCCGACTTCGAAGTCAGCACACCGGAACTGGACGCCGCGGCCGCCGCCTGCCGGACATGCCCCGGGGTGCTGGGGGCCCGGATGGTGGGCGGGGGTTTTGGGGGTTCCGTGATGGCCGTGGCGTGGGCGGACGCGGTTGACGCCCTCCCCGAGCGGATGGAGAGGCTGGGCTTCTCCGGGCTTCGCGTGGTGCGGGCTTCCGAGGGTGCCGGTGAGGTGGTCGGGGGACTGGAAGGTCTCGAGGGCGGCGATCCTCCTCTTGGTTGCCGGTAGGGGGTAGGGTGTCCGTCAAAGGGCGGCTCGCTTCCCTGCTGGGCTCATGCCGCTGTGGCTCGCCTTGACGCATACCCGGCCTGGTGAGTATCTTGTGTGCGCGTTTGCGGGGCCTGCGGACGGTTTCGGTCCGGCCCCCGTCTTCGTTGGTATGTCCTCGACATCCACCGACCGGGTCCCTCGTGCAGCACTTTGGCGGGTGGCCGCAGCGCGCCACCCCACGGCAAGAAAGGGCGAGCCGGTCTGGCCGGCGAGTAGGGATAATGGTTTCCAAGGGACGAGCAATGAGGGGCTCCGTGGCGCACGCGGTGGGCACGCGCAGCGGCCCTCGCCGAACGTTCCCCGGTGGCCGCGTGTGCGGGGACTGCGGCGAGGCTCTGTCCATCTACAACCCCGGCCCCAATTGCTGGAAGCACACCGGCGGCAACCCCTGGCGGGGTCCCACCGCCAAGCCCAAGTTCTGACCTAAGGATCGGAGTCCGGGGCGCCTTGCCTCGAAATCCGCCACCCGGCCAGGCCCAGCAATCCCTCCAGCGCGGTGGTGATGACACGCGCCGCCAGCACGCCCACGAGTGCCGGGCCCGGCTCCACCAGGTTCGCCAGCACGGCCACGAGAATCGCCTCGCGAACCCCCAGGCCTGCCGGCGCGGGAAAGAAGAAGAAGCCTCCCATCCAGGCCAGGGTCGTGGCCACCAGAACCGCCGGCAGGAGCCGAGCCGGAACCGGCAGCAGGGCACCGATCACGAGCAGCATTCCGGTCCCGTAGCAGACCCAGGCCACCGAGTAGGTCGCGAGCACTCGCACGGCCTCGGCCGGTCGCGGCGGCCGGCGCGAAGGTGCGGGAATCGAGCGCTCTCGACCGTCCTGCGCCCCTTCTGCCCGGCGCACGAACAGCATCGTCGCCGCCAGGGCGCCGAGCAGCAGGACGAAAGCGGCCCAACGTGGAATGGCCGGAATGGCTGTGGGTCGGGCGCCGAGCAGGGCCACTGCCGCCACGGCCAGGCCGGCTGCGGTGGACAGCGCGACCTCGACCAGCAGCACATAGGCGGTCGTGCCGCGACGCACACCGTGGCGTCGTGCGATCTCGACCCGGCTCACCACGGCCCATATCCCCCCGGGAAGGTTCTTGCCCAGTTGAGCCGAGGTGAAGATCGCCGCCCCCAACAAAGTGCCGACTCGCGCGCCGCAGCCGCGCATCACCGCGGCTCCCCCCAGGGCAAACGCCACCTCGCCGGCCGCAAAGGCCAGGATCGACGCGAAGAGGAGCCCGGCGTCGAGATGCAGGTGGGCCAGGCGGATCTGGTCGAGTCCCGCAAGGAGTTGGTGGGTGAGGAAGACCAGGGCGAGCAGCAGGAACGTTCCTCGGACCACCCGATACCACGCCGACCGGCCCCTTCCCTCCGGGGCGGGATCCTTGCGTCCATCGCCTCCTCGGCCAAGGGCGACGTCATAGGCGCCGGCCGCCGCCGCGGCGATGGACTCGGGGCTGGAACGAAGACGTGCCTTGGCCTGCGCGGTGGCGCCGAGAGTCGTGCGCATGCCCTCATCGTCGGCCAGGCGGCCCAGCGCGTGAGCGAGATCCTCGGCGGACCCCGGTTCCACGAGGACGCCGGTGACTCCGTCCTCGACCGCGTCCACCAGTCCTCCCGTGCGCGAGGCAACCACCGGGCGGCCGGCCGTCGCGGCCTCGAGGGCGACGAGCCCATAGCCCTCGCGCCGACTGGGAACCGCCAGCGCGTCGCACCATTCGTAGGCCTCGGCGACCTTGGCCGGCGACTGCGCGCCCTGGAATTCGACGTCCTCGGCCAGGCCCAGCTCAGCCGCCAGGGCGCGCAGGTTGGCCTCTTGGGGACCCTCTCCGATGACGTGGACACTCACCGGTCGGCTTGCCGCCCTCAGCAGACTCGCCGCCCTGAGCAGCACGTCAAGGCCCTTCTCGGGAACCAACCTCGCGACCGCGAGCACGCGAAAAGCCGAGTCCGTCGAGTGGTGGCTTGCCGGCAGGGTTGTCCGGCGGAAGGATGGGGGCATGGGGGAAAGGAGCGCGTCCCGGTAGCCGGCCGCGGCGAGTTGGCCGCGCAGGGCCTCGGAGACGGCGCACACCGCGGAGGCCCGGCCGAACACCATCCGTGCCAGGGGCCGGGTCCAGCGCCGGCGCAACAGCGCGACGTCGGTTCCGTGAACGGTCACCACCAGCGGGGTCGCGGTCAGAACCGAGGCGATGGCCCCCACCACACCCGAGGGGGCCCACCAGTGAGCGTGGATCACGTCGGGGCGCCGGCGGCGGATCTGCCTCAGCGTGGAAACCAGGTACCCCAGGACGAGGCAGGCGAACAGCCCTACCTCGATCGCGCCCTGACGGGCAGTGTGGTGCAGGCCCCCTTGGTAGGCCAGACGCTCCAGACGCCCGGGCGCGTAGCGGAATCGGCGGACCTCGATCCCGTCGAGAGTCTCACGGGTGGGCAGCCCGGGCGCGTGCGGGGCCAGCGCGGATACCTCGAACCCGGCCAGCTTCAAGTCCTTGGCAAACGTCAGCAGGAACGGGGCGACGTGGTCGCCTGAGGAGCGGGGGAAACTCTGTGCCAGCAGCAGGATCCGTACCCGCGGCTCACCGGTGGGGGGATTCCCCGCGGCTGGCTCCGCCGAGGTTTCGCGGCCGGGCTCTTGAGGTTTCGCGGCGATCGGCCGACCTCCTGGGCGCAACCCGGTGTCCCGAGTCCTCTTATGGCACCACTCCGGCGCGAAGCCGAGATGGTTCTGGCGCCACGGCGCGCGTGATGCGCCGAACGCTCGGCAGCAGTTTAGCGTGCCCGGCCAGGGCCCATCCCGAGGTAGTCTTTGGACACCATCGAGGTGATCCTGCCGGCAAGGGAGGGACCGATGTACGTATTGGTGGTGGCCGAGAGGCGGTGGCGGGAGGAAACCCGCGTGGCGTTTGGGGGCCTGCGCGACGAAGACGGCGTTGAGCCGGATTTCGAGTTCGCCGACGACGGCCGTGCCGCACTCGACCTGGCGCACGGGGAAACACCGGATCTGGTGGTCATCCAGGTGGGGGTGGGTCCCTTCGGGGCCTTCGGGCTGTGCCGGGAGTTGAAGTCTGACCCGGACATCTCCTGCCCCGTGCTGCTGCTGCTCGAGCGAGAACAGGACGAATGGCTGGCTCGGCGTTTCGGCGCGGATGCGTGGGTTGCCCGGCCCTGGCACGCGTGGGAGATGGAACGCGTCGCCGTCCGGCTGACGCAGGATCGCCGGGCGGAGGAACGCGAAACCTCCGCAGCGCACGCCGACCGGTCCTGAGCACTCGCCTGTCGCGCCGTGCCGGGTAGCGGCTAGCGGGTTGCCGGTGCCCCCTGCCTGATGCGCGGCTTCTGGGCGACCGCCGGCACGGCGAGGGTATCCGGCAACACCACCGGGTCCTCCTCGGTCACGACGCCTCGATCGATCGCCTCTTGGACGACACGCTCGGAAGGAACGTGCAACTTGCGGGCGATCCGCCGGAGGGTCGCGTACACGCTGGTGCGCGAGACCCCGAGGTCGGCGGCCACGTCGCGAACAGGATGGCCCGCGGCCAGGCGAAGCACCAGATCGCGCTGACGAGGCGTCAGGTCCACCGGCGGGAGAATGGGCGTCGGCGGCGGGGCGGGCCCGGCCTCCTGGCGGTGCTCCAGCTTCGTCAAGTGCACACGCGGTTCGTGGGAGGGGGCGCGGGGATCCTCGCCGCGCTCCAAGCGCGCCAAGGCCTCGAGCTGCTCCAGCACCACTGTCCGCATCCGCTCGCGCTCCTCTATCGGCCGGGGCTCGAGGGCATCGGCCACCGCGCGAAGCAGCTCGCCGGGAACAAAGGGTTTCGTGACGTAGAAGAGCGCCCCCTCCATGGTTCCGCGAATCCGGTCTTCCTCGCCGGTGCGAGCGGTCACGACCACGACCGGCAGGTGGGCCGTGGCGTCGTCTGCCTTGAGCAGGCGCAGCACCTCCCAGCCGTCTGTGCCCGGCAGCATGATGTCCAGCAGGACGAGATCCGGGGGGTCCTTCTTGATGGTGACAAGTGCGGAGGCGCCGTCATAGGCGGCGGAGGTTTCGTAGCCCTCGAAGGCGAGATTGATCTTGATCAGCTCGACGACATCCGGTTCGTCCTCAACGATGAGGACGCGGGCTGGGGCGACTTTCAGTTGCTCCATGGCCGTTGCCCTTCTGCACCGTTGCCCCGGCAGCCTCCGTCTGTCTCCCGCGGGCGTCGAGGCCATCTTAGCGCTTGCCGGCAGGCCCTCGGGGGGTGGTTTGTGGATATGACTCGTTCGAATCAGGGCGGGTCGGCAGTCGTAACTAGTCGCGACCGAATGTGGGGGAACTTCGGACGCATCACACCAGCCCGCGGCGCTTCGGGCCGGTGGGCCCGAGCCCGGGCCCGGACGCCGTGTTGCGGCGACGGACGCGGTCGGTCACCATAGCCGAAACCCCGCAGATTGCAGCGGCCCGAGTGTCATGGACGTCTGAGCGGCCGACGTGGGGGGGGACCGGGCAGACCGCCGGCGAGGAGCGCATGGAGACTTTCAGTTGGCCTGATGTCCTGGGTCCGTTGCTGGAGGGCCGCGACCTCTCCGAGGGTCAGGCGGCGGCAGCCATGTCGAGCATCATGCGAGGAGAAGCCACCCCTGCCCAGATCGGGGCGTTCGCCTCCGCGCTGCGATGCAAGGGCGAATCGGTAGAGGAGATCGTCGGTCTGGTGCGGGCGATGCTCGAGTTCTCCTGTGAGGTGCCGGTTGCCGGTCCGCTTCTGGACACCGCCGGTACCGGAGGGGACCGCTCCGGCACCTTCAACATCTCCACAGTCGCCGCAATCGTGGTGGCCGGCGCCGGGGTTCGCGTGGCCAAGCATGGCAACCGTGCCGCCTCCAGCCACTGCGGCAGCGCCGATCTTCTGGAGGCCCTCGGGGTGGTCATCGACTTGCCGGGTCCCGAGGTGGCCCATTGCATCGAGGAAGTCGGAATCGGGTTCTGCTTTGCCCCGGTGTTTCATTCGGCCATGCGCCATGCGGCGGGTCCGCGCCGGGAAGTGGGGGTCCCGACCGTGTTCAACATCCTGGGTCCCCTGGCCAACCCCGCGGGCGCGGCACACCAGGCCCTTGGGGTCTCGGACCCGAAGATGGCAAAGAAGATGGCCGCGGCCTTGCTGCGCTTGGGCAAGGCGCATGCCCTGGTCTACTACGGCCACGACGGGCTGGATGAGATCACGACCACGACCACCTCGACGGTGATCGAGGTGCGTCCCGGCCAGGAGCGCAGTTTCGAGGTCGATCCCGCGGAGTTCGGGTTGGCCTACGCGCGGCGGGAGGACCTGCTCGGAGGCAACGCTTCCGAGAATGCCGAGATCGCCAGGCGCGTGCTGGCCGGTCAACGGGGTCCAGCCCGCGACGCGGTGCTGCTCAACGCGGCCGCAGCGCTGGTGGCCGCCGACAAGGTCGACTCGCTGGCCGAGGGTTTGCCGATCGCGTCGACCGCGCTGGACTCGGGCGAGGCCGCTCGCGTGTTGGAGCGCTGGGCGGAGGTCTCCTCGCGCCTGGCCGGCAAGAACGCGGCGACAGGAGATCGATGACCAAGGTGCTTGTCGAGGGATTTCGCCACCAATTGGGGGGGCACTGCGCGTCGACCGCTTTCCGTGACCTCTTCGAGTTCCACGGGTTGCGCATGCCGGACGGCTCGGACGTCTCCGAAGACATGGTCTTCGGGCTGGGCTCAGGAATGGGCTTTCAGTTCGGTTTGCGCCCGGGCAAGCAGCCGCCCCTCTACATCGCCGGGCGCGGTGGAGGGTTGGAGATGAACCTTGCCAGGCGCACCGGCATCGACATGCGCTGGCAGGACACCGACGATGCAGATGATGCCTGGGCTCGGGTGAAGGCTGTCGTCGACGCCGGCGAGCCGGTGCTGGTCTATGCCGACGTCTATGAGCTGGACTACCTGAAGGCCAAGGCGCACTGGACGCTTCACTCGATCCTGGTCGTGGGCTACGACGAGGAAGCGGGCGTGGCCTTCGTGGCCGACGGCGATCGGGAGGAGATCCAGTCCTGCCCGATGGACGGTTTGAGGCGAGCCCGCGCGTCCAGCGGGTTTCCGGGACCGATGCGCAACGCGTTCTTGGGACTCGAGTTCCCCAAGGCCCTGCCCGACCTTCGAGAGGCGATCCCCCTCGCGGTGCGCGCGGAAGTGGAGACCTTCGCCGAGTCGGCAGGCAAGGTCGCTCCCGACGACATGGGGGGAGCCGGCCTTTCCGGGGTCGATGCATTTGGGCGGATCTACCCGCGCTGGAACGAGATCTTCTCGCCGGAGGATCTGCAGGCCGCGATGCAGGCGATCTACCTGTACGTGGAGAAGGGTGGCACGGGTTTCGGCGGGTTCTTCCGAAGGATCTACGGCCGCTTCCTTTCTGAGGCGGCAACGATCATGGGGGACCCGCGATACGCCGCGGCGGCTGAGGACTACCGTGGTCTGGGCGATGCCTGGAGCGCGCTGGCCAACGACTTCCGCGAGGCGGCGCGATCGCCCGGCCGCGTCGGGGTGCTCCGGGAAGCAGGGTCCCGCGTGGAGGATCTGGTGGCGCGAGAGCGCGAGGGAATCGCGCTGCTGGCGGCTCTGGCCGGATAGCGCTACCGGCGGCGGAGCGGCATCCTGGGCTGAGGCCGAGATTCGAGAGCGCGCAAGCCGGGCTCGGCGGCGTATCGCGAACGGGCGAGCAGCGCGGGCCCGGTGGACAGGGGCGAGGCGAAGATCCCGTCGACCGTGTGGACTCGGGCTTCATCCGCCACGCCGTCCAGCCACGAGGCGACCAGGCGCACCTCCTCCGTCAGATGGCGAGGTACTACCCCTTCGAAGTGTTCGGGCTCCTCGGCCGAGGCCGCGATGACCTGGATGATCTCGGGATCGGCGCCCTGGGCAAGCACGGCCGATGCCACGAGCTGACCCCGGCGGATCACCACAACCTCGGCTCCTTCGGGCCGGTGACGCACCACGACCAGCCGCTCGGGAGTGGCGGTGCGCGCGAGCTTCCGCTGGCGCGCAAGCGCGGCGGCCAATTCGTCCCGGCGATCTCGGGTGGCAGCGGCCTCCTCGTAGCGCATGCTCGCGGCCCTGTGTGCCATGGCCCTCTCGAGTGGTTCGAGCAGCGGCTGCGGGTCGCCGGAAAGGGCCGCTCGCAACTTGTTCACGGCGAGAGCGTATTCCTCGGCAGGCTGGCGTCCTGTGCAGGGCGCGCCGCACCGGCCCATCTCGTGCAGGGCGCACGGGGATCCGGCGGGGGTTGCGGGCAGGCGGCCGGAGCAGCGCCGGATGGGTAGCGCTTCCCAGATGGCCTCCCGCACGCGATCGGCGGCTTGCGTGGAAGCGAAGGGCCCCAAGCAGTCCGCGGCACCGGCGCCGGGACGGCGAACCAGGGAAAGGCGCGGGAATCGCTCGTCGGTGATCTTCACATAGCAGCCGCGGCCGGAGTTGCGCGAGCGGCGGTTGTAGGGCGGACGGTGAAGCTGTATGAGGCGCACCTCCTTGACGGAGGCCTCCAGTTCCGTGGCGCACTGCTCGTAGTCGATCGTCTCCAACTCTCGAAGCAGGTCGGCGACCTTGGCGCGCCCGTCGCCGTAGAAGTAGGAGCGCACACGGGTTCGCAGGTCCTTGGCCTTGCCGACGTAGAGCACGCGCCCCTGCTCGTCGCGGAACAGGTAGACGCCCGGCATACGTGGTAGTGACCTGGTCAGCGCGATCTTGGGGTAGGAAGGGTCGGAGCGAGCCGTCGGGAAAGCGAGCAGGTCCTCGAGTGAGCAGACCCCGAAGGTCGCGGCTCGCTCCAGGAGAGCGTGAAGCACGTCCACGGTGGCCAGCGCGTCGGCCAGAGCCCGGTGGTTGGGCTGAGTCGAGGTGGCGAAGCGCGCCGCCAGCGTGGCGAGCTTGACGTTGGGCACCTCGTCTCTGCCGAGGAGCTTTCGCGCGAGGCGCGCGGTGTCCACCACGGGGTTGACAAGCTTCGGGTAGTCCAGGCGGAGCAGCGCCGCGTTCAAGAAGCCGAGATCGAAGGGCGCGTTGTGCGCCACGGCCACGGCCTCTCCGATGAACTCGAGCAGGCAAGGCAAGACTGCCGGCATGGCAGGCGCGCCGGCAACCATGCGATCGGTAATGCCGGTCAGAACGGAGGTGAATGCCGGGATGGGAACCCCGGGATTGACCAGTGTGTCGAAGGCGCCCAGCACCTCGCCGCCGCGGACCTTGACCGCGCCGACCTCGGTGATCTCGGAACTCTGGGGTGAGCCCCCGGTGGTCTCGAGGTCGAGCACCACGAAGGTGACCGCCGACAGAGCGGTGCCGAGATCCGCGAGTGTGGTCTGAGTCCAGGCAGCCTCGCGGCCGCCGGTCACGGTGTCGCTCATCGAGGGAAGAGCGGGCACGGCACCTCCGGCAGTTGGGTCGACTCGGCGATCATGCTACCAAACACGTGTTCGATATGAGCGGGAGCCGGATTCCGGAAAAGTGACTACGCCGAGATCGCGACGGGCGCGGCGACTTCTGGGGGCCGGCGGCTGGGTGTCGGATGGGGCCGGGACGGGTGCGGGACGACCGGCGTGTCCTGGGCCTACCAGCTTTGGGAAAGGATCGAGCCGGGCCGCGGGGCCCGGCTCGATCGAGATCGCCATCGCGGCAGCGAGAAAGCGGCAGCGAGAAAAGCGACCGAAAAGTCCGCGCTGCACTAACTCTTGAGTGTCTTCTTGGCGATCTTGCCGGTTGCGGTCTTCGGCAGACCCTCGGGCATGAACACGACCTGCTTGGGGACCTTGTATGACGCCAGGCGAGGCTTGCAGAACTCGACGATCTCCTCCTCGGTGGCCTGCTCGCCGGGCTTCAGGCAAAGCACGGCTTTGACCTCTTCGCCCCAGAACGGGTCGGGCAGGGGGACCACCGCGGCTTCGGCGATCTTCGGGTTCTGGTACAGGACCTCCTCGATCTCGCGGGGATAGATGTTCTCGCCGCCGCGGATGATCATGTCCTTGATCCGGTCGACGATGAAGAAGTAGCCGTCGGCGTCGACGTAGCCGGCATCCCCGGTGCGAAGCCAGCCGTCGACGACGGTCTCCGCGGTGGCTTCGGGGTTCTTGAAGTAGCAGGACATGACGTTGGGGCCCTTGACCAGGATCTCGCCGTACTCCCCCGGTGCGACGTCATTGAGATTGTCGTCGACGACCTTCATCGGCTGGCCGCGCAGGGGGAGCCCGATGGAGCCGATCTTTCGGGGCATCAAGAAGGGGTTGATCGAGGAGACGCAGGTGCCTTCGGTCAGGCCGTAGCCCTCTAGGATGCGAAGGCCGAAGGCGGACTCGAAGCGATTGGCGAGTTCCAGCGACAGCGGGGCCGCGCCGCAGATGACGTAGCGCAGCGAGGAGGTGTCGTACTTCTCGGCGCCGGGCACGGCCAGAAGAATCGCCAGCATCGTGGGAACCGAAGAGAAGGTCGTCGGGCGGTACTTCTCGACCGAGGCCCAGAAGTCGGAGGGGGAGAACCGCGGGAACATGGCGATGCATCCGCCGGCGTAGAACTGCGAGAGGCTGGTCACCTGCGCGTTGACATGGAACAGGGGAAGGATCAGGCCAAGGCGGTCGCCGGGCCGCATGGGCAGGGCCTCGGAAACCGAGGCGGTGTCCCAGACATAGGAGCCGTGAGTGAGTACTGCGCCCTTGGGTTTGCCGGTGGTTCCGGAGGTGTAGACGATGGCCGCCCGGTCATCCGGCGCGATCTCGACTGCGGGGGCATTGGGGCTCGCCTCCCGCATCAGCTCGGCAATCGTGGGGCCGGCCCCCTCGCCCATCACCACAACGTGCTTGATGGCCGGTATGCCCGCCCGCATGGCCTCCACGACCGGCATGAGAGCCGGGTGGACCATCAGCACGCGGGACTCGGCGTGATTGATGACGTAGGCGGATTCCTCGGCGGTGAACAGCGCGTTGACCGGGTTGAACACCGCGCCGGCCTTGAGGGCGCCGAACCATGCGTAGTAGTACTCGGGGCAGTTGGGGCTGAGGATCGAGACCGATTCGCCCTTCGCCACACCCAGGGAGATCAGGGCGTTGGCCACGCGGTTGGACGACTCGAGGATCTGGCCCAGCGTGATCGACTCGTCCTGCCAGAGGACCATGGGCTGGTCGGCGAGCTCATCGGCATGCCACTCGATGAGGTCTACCAGGTTGCGCGGGAACTCCCCCTTCATGGCTCCACTCCTTGTGAGTACTCTCGGCCTCCCCTGCCGGCTTGGCGGGGGAGGCCTTACCGAGCCGTGTCCTACCGGCACATGGCGGTAATTGTAGGCTCTCCCGACAAAGACGCGCCAGAGGAGGTCGAGGGCCGGATTCCCGGCGTTCGCAAGAAGTGCGACGGGCCGTTTGACGCTTGGTCGGAATCCGTATATCCCTAACGCGCAAATGCCTTCCCGACGGTGGTATCTGTCGCGGGCGGCGTGTCCGCGGGACGGCACGCGAGTACCTACTCTGCTGACCGTATAGCGCTAAGGGGAAGCACGATGGCTGAGGAAGAGACGCAGACCGGCTTGGAGACCCAGGCGCCGGCTCCGATTCCATCCATGGAGGAGAAGGCGGCGGATCTTCTGGCGCGCAAGGATGATTTCCGCAAGATGGGCGACGAACGCTACGTGGCGCGCCAGAAGGAACTCGGCAAGCTCACCGTGAGGGAACGCTTGGACCTGCTCTTCGACCCGGGAACCTTCTTGGAGTACGGGCTTCTGGCCGAGGCCATGCCGACCGCGCAGGCCACCGGCAAGCGCACTCCGGCCGACGGCTGCGTCACGGGCGTCGGCCTGGTTGATGGTCGCAAGGTTGCCGTCATCGCCTACGACTTCACGGTTCTGGCCGGCTCCATCGGCCAGACCAACGAACGCAAGGCCACGCGCATGCGTCAGGTGGCACTGACCAGCCGGATCCCGATCGTCTGGCTCCTGGACTCCGCGGGGGCGCGCGTGCAGGAGACGGCCGGGGCGATCTTCGCCGCCGCCGGCGATATGTTTCGCGAGCAGGTCATCATGAGCGGGGTCGTCCCGCAGGTGGCAGCCATGCTGGGACCCTGTTCGGCCGGGACGGCCTACATCCCGGCCCTGGCCGATTTCGTGCCGATGGTCAAGGGAACGTCCTCAATGGCGCTGGCCGGCTCTCACCTGGTCAAGGCCGCGGTGGGGGAGGACGTCACCGATGAGGAGATGGGCGGCTCGGCCGTGCACACCAAGATCTCCGGGGTCGCCGACCTGGAGGTCAAGGACGATCCCGAGTGCATCCGCGTGGTCAAGGAGTATCTGTCCTTCTTCCCCTCCAACTGCGAGGAGCAGCCTCCGCGCGTCAGCTCCTCCGATGCGCCCGACCGCCGCTGCGAGGAGCTTAGCTCGATCGTTCCCTCGAATCCCCGCAAGGCCTACGACATGCGCAAGGTGATCAAGGCGATCGTGGACGATGGGCACGTCTTCCAGATGAAGCCCGAGTACGCCAAGAACGTCATCACCGCGTTCGCGCGCATCGGTGGGCGACCGGTTGGCATCGTGGCCAACCAGCCGATGTTCCTCGGCGGGGCGTTGGACGTTAACTCGGCCGACAAAGCCGCGCGCTTCATGAACCTCTGCGACGCTTTCAACATCCCTTTGGTCTTCCTCCAGGACGTGCCGGGCTTCCTCGTCGGCTCCAAGGTCGAGAAGGAAGGAATCATCCGTCACGGGGCCAAGATGCTGTTCGCCGTCTCCGATGCCACCGTCCCAAAGGTCACTGTGGTGCTGCGCAAGGCGTACGGCGCCGGCTACTTCGTCATGTGCGGGCGCGGCTACGAACCCGACTACATCGTGGCCTGGCCGACGGCCGAATTCTCGGTCATGGGGCCGGAGGGCGCGGTCAACATCATCTTCCGCAAGGAGATCGAGGCGGCTCCGCCCGAAGAACAGGAGCGGATCCGCGAGGAGCGCATCGGTCAGATCCGCAAGAACATCGACCCATACATCGCCATGCGTTATGCGCTGATCGACGACCTGATCGACCCGGCCGACACGCGCAGGGCCATCGCGCACGGGCTGATGCTGGCGGAAGGCAAGCGCGTGGAGCGACCGCGGCGCAAGAAGGGCGTGGTGCCGGTCTAGAGCGGCCGCGACGCAAGAAATGGGTGTGGCGCCGGCCCGGAGTGCCTGCGGCGCAACGATAACCGCGCCTAGCTGGGGACCAAGTGGGACGCAGGGTCCACCGCGACGGGAATCGACTCACCGCAACGACAAAGGGGGAAGTGGATGGGACTGGCCGAGAAGGTGATCGTGACCTGCGCCATCTCCGGAGTGGTGGCCAACAAGCAGCAGTGCCCCGGAATCCCCTACACGCCGGGGGAGTATGCCGCCGAGGCCCGGCGGATCCGTGATGCCGGCGGATCCGTGATCCACATCCATGCCCGCACCCCGGAGGGCAAGCCCAGCGTCGCCCTCGAGGACTACCGGGCCATCTCGGAAGCGATCACGGGGGAGGTTCCCGACATCGTCGTGAACTTCTCGACCGGGTTCATCGGGGTGCCCATGCAGGAGCGGGTCGCCCACGTCGTCGAGCTAAGGCCCGAGTTGGGTGCGCTGAACATGGGCTCGATGAACTACGGGAAATACTCGTCCAAACGCAAGGACTTCGTGTTCAAGTTCGTGTTCTCCAACTCCTTCGACGACATCATCTACCTGCTCACGCGCATGAAGGAGGCTGGGGTCAAGCCGGAGCTCGAGTGCTTCGACGTGGGACACGTGGAGTCGTTCGCGCCTCTGGTGGATCTGGGCCTGCTCACCCATCCCATCCAGTTCTCGTTGATCCATGGGGTGCTGGGCGGGATCTCGCCCACCGCGCGCAACCTCGCCTACATGGCAAGCGTGCTTCCACCCGGCTCGACCTGGGAGGTGATCGGCATCTCGCGGGAGCAGTGGCAGCTCGTGGCCTCGGCGATCGTGCTGGGAGGCAACGTGCGCGTGGGCTTGGAGGACAATTTCTATTTGCCCGACGGGCGGATGGCTTCCTCCAACGGGGAGTTGGTGGCCAAGGCCGCCTCGTTGGTGCGTGAGCTCGGCCGGGAAGTGGCAAGCCCCAACGAGGCGCGTGCGCTTCTGTCGCTGCCCGTGCCGGCTCGAGCGGCCGGCTGACGTTCGCCCCGGGTCGGGACCGCAAGCCTCGGGGCATATGCTGAAATACCTGTCCCGCCTTGGCGTGCGGTGCTACAAAGGGTGTGGAGGTGAGAGCACTGACTCCTCGGCGACGCACGGCGATCGCTCTGCTGGCATTGGCGGCGGGAACCGCCGCCGGCGTGGCGGTGCGCCGCCGGCGAGCGGCGCTCGACGAGATCGAGGAAGAGGTCTCCGAGTTCGCATCCACCATCGCTCCTGGGGTTCCTCACCGGCGGGCCGAGGACGAACAGGGGGATGGGGTGGGTTTGGCCATAGACATCTCGCAGCTTCGGCGTGCCGGGGAGGACAACGCCCCCGCGGTGGAGTATCTCGAGTACATCCAGGTGCAGCGTGGCAACTCCGACAGCTTACTGTTCGTGCGGCGGGAGGACGTTGGGGCACTGGCCACCATCTACGGTCTGACTTCCGAAGACCTGGAGTCACGTTTTCGCAGTCTCGGCGTCATCTACTCCCACAACTAGTGCAGTGCGTCCGAAGTTCCCCTGCATTCGGACGCACTATACTGGCGTAATGCGCGTGAGCCGACTCCATCGCCTCACCCGCGCGACGCGCGTGCTCTGCTGCGCTTGGCTTACGGGCAGTTCGCCGCGTCGATGGGAGGGGTGAGGTGCCCGAGGCGCTGTCCTACCCCGAGGGGATACCCGAGGAAGTCATCTCGGTGTTGACGGCCTGCGCCGAGAGCCTGCTGCGCGAGTTGGATGTGGCGGACCTGCCAGCACCTCTGCGCCCGCTCAAGCGATTCAACCCCCGCCGCCTGGGCACGGCAACCGCGAGGGCGACACTGCGAAGGGTGGCGCTGGATGCGGGGCCATTCCGCTCTCGGATAGAAGAGCGCGTCGGCGAGCGCTACTCGGACGTGGCCGAAGCGCTGAGGCAGGGAACGGTGCTGCCCGACGGGCCTGCGGATCAACTGGCGGCGTGCTGCCTTGCGCTGGGGCCCGACTACTGGCAGGAGCCGCTTCGGGCCGCCCTGGCCAGACTCGGGAATGTTGCTCTGGCGCAAGAGGAAGCGGCCTCAGCCCGGTGTCAGGCGAAGTTACGGGACGAACTCGAGTCCGTGCGCTCGCGCATGCGCGACGATTTGGCCAAGGCCGAGGGGCGGCGCAAGCGCTTTCAGGAGGAAGCCGAGGAGCTGAGTTCCAAAGTGCGCAGCCTGCAGGCCGATCTTCGCCGGGAGTCGCGGATTAGCCGGGAGGCCGAAGGCTCGGTCCGGACTGCCGAAGCCGCGCGTGAGGCGGCCGAGGAACGCGAGGGGCGGGAGACGAGACGGCTGAAGGCCGGCCTCGACGCGGCGCGCGAGGAGGTCCTTCGGCTAAAGTCCGAGCTGGAGGCGAGCCACCGTGTTGAGCGGGACCTGCGAGAAGAACGGGCGGCGGCGCCGCCGGCGGAGGTGACGGGGGCCCTGGGGGATATCGAGAGCGCCGTGCGTGCGCTCAGGGAGCACCTGGAGCCGGGAAGGTTTCAGGAAGAGCGGATCAAGGCGGAGGACATGCCGAGGAGGAACTCCAAGTCGAGAGAAAGCGCTCCCTCCGGTTCCCAGCGCGGCCGGACCCGGCGGCGCGTGCCGCGGGGCGTGGATGAGGACGACCCCGGGTCGCTGGAGCTGATCGCGTCGATGCCGAACGCCTGGGTCTTGGTGGACGGTTACAACGTGACGAAGCATCCGGAGGGATTCGCGGGGGTGCCGCTGGAGGCCCAGCGCACCAGGCTCGTGGCGCTGCTCGAGTCGTTTCGCCGGCGCACCGGCGCGGAGGTCGAGGTGGTCTTCGATGGGCAGGGCCCTCTCGCCCCCGGCGTGGCACGGCCGGTCGTCAGGGGGATTCGCGTGGTTTTCACCGAAGCCGGCGAAAGCGCCGACGCCTACCTGATGCGGCGGGTGCGGGAGTTGGACCCGGATCTACCGGTGGCGGTGGTATCTGCCGACCGCGAGGTGCGCGATGCGGCCGAGATCGCGGGCGCCAACCTCGCACGCCCCCCCGCGTTGCTGCGATCGGAGCGTCGTTAGTACCGGCCCCCTCAGTCATGGGGGAGAGCGCCGGGCCGAATTGTCACAGGGCATCGCTAGTCTTCTCATCGAGATGGATACACGGGGCGTAGCCGAAGGCAGCCTCGGGGTCGAGGAGAGGAGGAGCGTCGATGCGCCTGGACTGTGGAAGCTGCGCCATGCGGGAAAGCGAGCACTGTGAGGACTGTGTGGTCTCCGCGCTGGTGGAGCCCCCGCAGGGAGCCGTTGTTCTCGACGTCGAGGAGGAGCGGGCGCTCAGGGCGCTTGCCCGGGCGGGACTGATTCCGGGAAGACGGCTTGGGGGGGCAGGGCACCGGCAGTGCGCCTGGGCACCGGGATGCCAGTATCTGGGTAGTCCGAATTGGCCACCCGAGTTTGGTCACAGGGGGTTTCGGACGGTACAATCTGCCGGTCTCGCCGGTCTGACAGGTGTGGCGTCCGTATCAGCAGGGTTGGGCGCCCCACCGATCATGTGGGCGGGGCACAAGCCTACAAGCGCCGAATCCCCTTAAGGGGGAGCGGGGGAACCGATTTCGCCGGGCTGAGGTCCGGCTAGGGGTGAATCCCTCCCACGGGAGGGTAGGGCCAGTCCTTTCAGGCCCGAATCCGACAGCTCACCCCGCAGGCGGAGTGAAAGGGGTTAGCTTGCTGGTATCACGCACCGGCCGAATCCGCGCAATACTTCCTCGTCTTCTCCTCGCGACCCTAGCCGTCTCCTTTGCTCTCCCCGCTGTTCCGGCGGCGGCCTTGCCGTCCCTGGATAGCGCGCGCCGCGACGCTGAGCAGATCGAGAGTCGGGTGGCCACGATGGTCGAGGAGTACAATCTCGCCCGCATCCGGCTCGACGAACTGGAGCGCAAGGTCAGCTCGACCACGCGCAGCCTGGAGCAGGCGGCCGCTGCTCTGTCCAGCGTCAAGACCCGGCTGTCCAGCCGGGCGGCCACGGCCTATCGCGGTGGGGTGTCCGACGGGATCTCGGTCCTGCTCACCTCACGCGACCCGCGCGAGATGACCGATCGGCTCGCGACGCTCAATCTTCTGGCCGATCGGGATGCTGCTCTGCTCGCCGATCTCCAGGGGACTCGGGCCACCGGGGCCAACGCCATCACGACTGCCGCCAAGGCGAGGGACGCTCAGGGGCGGCTCCTCAAGGAGATCGCCGCGCGCAAGGTCGACATCGAATCCGCCCTGCAGCGCCAGCGCCAACTCGTTGCCCTGTTGAATCGCAGCGACCGTGTCGTGCGAGCCGCTCGCAGTGTCCGCTACCCCCCGGTGAAGGCGCCGAATGCTCGAGCCGGCGTCGCGGTCAACGAGGCTTTCAATCAACTCGGCAAGCCGTATCGTTACGGCGCGGCCGGGCCCGGTTCCTTCGATTGCTCCGGCCTGACGATGTGGGTCTGGGGCAAGGCAGGCGTTCGCCTTCCTCACTCGGCCTCTTCCCAGTACAACTCGGCTCCGCGGGTCCCGCGCGACCAACTCGCCCCAGGCGATCTGGTGTTCTTCGGCAGTCCGCCTCACCACACCGGGATCTACGTCGGAAACGGCAACATGATTCACGCTCCGTCAACTGGTGACGTGGTCAAGGTCGCGCCATACGGCCGTCGCGACTACGTCGGAGCCGTCCGCCCGGGCACCTAGTCTGAGTCGACCTTCCGCCGAGCGACGATCCGCCCATCGAGGGGTGGGAATGCGTCCGGGCACCCCGGCCGGAGCAAACCCCCATTGGCTGACGCAATCCCCCGGAATCCCCAAGAGGCGAGATCACGGGTGAGAAGCGCAGCCGTGGGTCCGGGCCCTGTTGTGGTCGGCTCACTCAGCGAAAGCGCACAGCGAAAGCGCCCCCATTGGGGGGCGCTTTCGTCAACTCCAGTTCGTCTGACTCCGGGGCCGGGGGGTCGGTAGTTCAAGCCCCGGCCGATGGCTCAGGACGCGTGGGCCGAGCGCCGGAGCAACACGGCCACGCCGACCATGATCATCGCGACCAGTGCGGCGGCTCCGGCAGCGCCCGTCGCCGGCAGCGCCGGCTTCACGGACGGGAGCGGAAGGATCGCGACGGCGTTGGGAACCTCAGGAATAGCCACGCCAATCGCATGGGCGAGCGCGCGGTTGCTTGCACCGCGCGGATCGTAGGTCGACCCGGCCCCGGCCTTGATGAAGTAGTCGACCCCGTCCGGGGTGACCGCGTTGCCCGGTATGACCCCGTGCCAGGCGCCGGCCTTGGAACCTCTGGTCATGCTCGTTGTGTGATACCCGCCCTGGCCATGACGGCGGCTCCAGCCGGTAAGCGAGCACAGCTCGCCAAGCATCACCCCCTTGGCCTTCTTGCTCCCCGCCGCATAGCGTCTTGCCATCTCTTCGGTGACTGCCTTTCTCCCTGCCGTAGAAAGCCCCACCCGCATCCTCCCTGCCCTCGGCAAACCGCTCCAGACAGGGTGCCTGTTTCGAGGACATTCTTGGGTGAGGCAACGAATCGCTTTCGCGGACATTTCTGATGAGTCAACGCGACCTGAGTCAACGCGACCTGTTGACAGGCTCCGTGGCAAGCGACAGGATATCGCCCGCACGAGGAGTGCGGAACGTTCAACTCAGCATGGGGGGTGTGGTATGCAAATGGGGAAGCTGAAGTGGGTCTTGGCAGCCGCAGTGTCGTTGGCTCTTCTGTCTTCCGGTATGCCTGCGGGCGCTCATGGAGCCGGAAGCGCAGAGGGCGCGCTCGAATCGCCTGTTCTGCGTTCTCTCGCGGACGCACTGACCATCCCGCCTGCCTCAGACGATGCCGTCGTCATTCCGCAGGAAGGAATCGTCACTCGCGGGCCGACCCAGGCCAGGCCGGGCGTGTCGCAGCCCGCTACAGTACTTCCGCGAACGCCGAACCAAGTCCCCGACTTCCCTAATCCCTGCATAGGGACTTGGAAGCAGATCGTTAATTGCACCCTCGTCTTTGCGGGGAGTGCGGCGGGTTACGCAGTGGCTACGGCGAACTACGTCGTGCGAACATATGGCCCGCTGGTCGACAGCACCAAGAAGACCGTTCTCCTCTACGTCGAAAACTTCAAGAATTGGGGGGGTAACGTGGTGACGTGCCTGCTCTTCTACGAGTACTATGAGCCTCCCTGGCCGATGGCGTACTGTCCGGCGATTTTGACCTAGCAAGTTCCCCGCGGCCGCGTCAGCGCGTGCCCCTGCCAGACAAGACTCGCGGCGAAGGGTCTTGCGCCCTGACTGCGCAAGACCCAACCGAGGGGAGACTTTGAGCAGTTCGAAGGCCCGCCGTTGAAGCGGGGTGGCGGTGGCGATGACGTCGAGCGAAGCCGCCGCCCCCTTGGGGCCGGATGCGGTTGGCGGCGATCGCGACCAGGTCGGCAAGCAGGGAGCGGAAGGAGGGCACCGGCCGGCCGTCGTCGGCGCGCTTTCGGGTGCCTGCGCATTGCCGCCGGTGAGTGGGCGGTGCGATGAAAGGCTGGGCAGCACCCCTGCGCCGCCTGCTTGGCCTCCTCGAGAAAGAGCAGGGAGGCCGGCGCGGCCTGCATGTACCAGACCACGTAGTAGGTGAGCATCTACACAAGCAAGTGGGAACTCACTCGGTCGGCCTGGCGGTGGTGGATCGGGCGGGTGTGCGGGACGGAGTTGTAGGGGCGGAGGGCCTGCTCCACATGGGAGTGCCAGACGATGGCCCGCTCCCCGAGGTAGTCCGGCGAGCTTGCTTCCCTCAGGTGGACCCCCCGGAGCGTCGCCTCTCTGGCTAGGCAGCTCGGCGGCGAAGTAGATACCTGCCAGCCACTGCGGCGGCGAGCAACAGAAGGGCCAGCGCCGCACCGGCTGATGCCGCTCCCGTGGCCGGCAGGGCGCGTGGAGCTTTGTAGATCCTGCCACCCGGCCCGGGGATCGCCACCGATATGTAGTGGGCCAGATCTCCGCCGGCAGCGCCACGCGGGCTGTACGTCGAGGCGGTGCCGGCCCTTATGTAGTAGTCGACGCCGTCGGGCGTGACGTCGCTGCCCGGAATGGTCGCCGAGTAGACGCCCGTCCGGCTCCCGGCGCTCATGGGGACCTGGATGTAGTCGCCCTTGGAGTGGGCGCGGTAGAAGAGGTTGACCGGGCCGGCCTTGCCGCCGGCGACCACAGCCGTGATCGGGGTATCCCACCCGGAGATGCGGGAGCGCACGGTTGCGTGGTGGATCAGCGGCTGGGAGACGGCCGGGGTGTAGCCGCCCCGTGGAACGCCGAAGAAATCGAGTACCTGCTCGGTCAGAGCGATCCTATGATCACCCGAGCAAACCTGGGAAAGGGCGAAGGTCGTGGTGACGGTTCTGAAGCCCTTGTGGGGTGCGTCCCCGACGACCTTGAAACCGGCCTGGAATCCGCGCGACCAATCGAAGAGGGCGGTGCCCTGGCCGATGTTGCTGGCTTCGTTCACGGCGGTCGTATTCGGGTCGTCCACGGCCGGCTTCGCCTGATCCTGCAGGGGCCGGCCGGGGAAGGCATCCAACTTGAGCGTGGCCGTTCCGCCGATCGGGTCCCCCTTGCCTTTGACCTCTCCCGCGTCCCCGATGAAGCCGATCGTGTCGTGGTACTTCGCGCCCAGGTAGTCGCGCACGAAGCGTACTCTGATCATGGAGCCGGGCGGGTTGGTTCGCGAGGGGGGTTCACCCAGGGCTCCGAGTATGCGAGGGCTCGCGAACCAGATGCGCCCTCCGCCGTCCAGGTATGACATCACCTCGGCTCGGTCGTGGGCATCGAGTTGCCCCTCATAGCGCTCCGCTCCACCCGACCAGATCACGGCCTGGTAGCTCCGCATGACATCCGCGGTCACGTGCCCCTTGGCCAGCGCCCAGGGAACCTCCAGGGCCGTCAGCGCCCCGGTAAAGGCGCCCTCGGTCATGAAGGCTCCGTCATCATCGACCACCAGCACACGGGGGTTCGGCGGACCGACGATGAGTGTCGACTTCTGAACGTTGTTCTTGTGCTCGGCATCAGGGCCGGTGGAGGACACGACGAAGTAGACGTCGGTTGGGCCTTCCGCGCCCGGGGTGAACTCGACCGAGGCGGCCGCCTTGCCATAGCCGGCGATGGACGCCAGGCTCTGCGCCTTTCCGATCACGGGACCCGCCGGCGACCCGAGGTGGAAGGTGGCCGTTACCCCGTCGGCTTTCGCGCCTCCGTTGTTGTAAACCGTGCCGGTCAGGCGAGAGCCCCGCCCAACGTTGATGGGCAGCAGGTTGTTCGGCAGCGGTGAGCTCGCGGGAGTCTTCACGAACCCGGCAGACACGTCCGCGTCGGCTGCTGTGAACTTGACCAGGTCGAAGGTCATTGATTCCGGGCCTCCGGCGTCGGCCGAGTGCTCGATGCCGTCCACGGAGGCCGGCCCGATGTTGGTGAGGGCCCAACCCGTCTGCGCGCCGTCATTCGTTCGGGTGTCCGCCGAGCCCATCGTGACGGACGTCGCCGACGCATCCTTGAAAACGACCTTGACCGTGTAGGTGTCGGGGCCGGCGGCGAACCAGTCCAGCTCCGTGCGGTACTTGCCGGCCAGGGGGTTGATCAGCGTGACGTGTTCGGGCACGCCCGCACCTGCTCCCGATGAGCCGACGGTGGACCACTCGCCGGTCTCCGGGTCCTGGCGCTGGACCTTCAAGTCGAAGTCGTTGCCCCCGAAAGCCCAGGAGACGTCGATGTCGGCCTTGTAGTTGGCGTTCTTGCCTGTGACCGGATCGAACTCGCCGATCGTGAACTCGTAGAAGGAGGCACCGTCGACGGCCGTGGGGGCCGGCAGAGGTCCGGAGTCGATGTTGGCCTGGGGCGTACCCACACGCAGGTCCGGCGGGTTGCCTGCGGTCGCGCCCGTCATGCCGGTAGCCGCCCCGAACCACAAATCGTCCGGATCGCCTCGCGTGATGTTGAGCTGCAGCTCTTGGGTGTTGTCGTTGAAATCGAACTCCTCCACGTCCATCTGGAAGCGGTTGGGGTCGTTTTGCGCGTTGTTGGTTCCGCTGTAGAGGTTGGCGTTCTTGTAGTAGTCGAAATGCCAGACGAGCAGGCCAGAACTGTGGGCATGCCGGTCGAAGTAGTGGGAGCGGTCGAGGGTGTACTTGTCGTAGGTCTTGGGCCCCACGACCGAGCGGGAGACCATCTCGATGTAGAAGCCTTCCGTCACGTACTTGCCCGTGGAAGGATCCTTGACGAGGCCATAGTTGGCCGCCTTTCGGTTGCCGGGATCCGTGTTGTCCTTCGCGTAGCCGATGGGCACCAGGACGAGGTTTGGATCGGCTACGCCGGCGGTGTACCCAATCATAGGGGGAAGCTCTCGGGGTCCCACGCGGATTCCGCGCGTGGTTGACGTCACCACGGTGGGCTTCACCCAACCCTGGAACACTTTCGATGCCGGGTTGAAACCAATGGGGTTGGACTGCGGCGGGTTTCCAAACCACGAGCCCCCGGCCATGATGTCCCAGTCCCCGGTCCCCATGGCCACGTAGCCGGTGTTGTAGTAGTCGGGCTCCCCCAGTGCGTGGGTCATCTCATGCGAGGCCACGCCGATGCGCCCGCCGATCTCGGGCATCGTGAAGGTGCGGTCGACCAGTACTCCGTCTGAAGTAGGGATCCCGCCGTCGGGTATTTCCTTGACCCCGACGGTGCCCTTTACGATGCCCGAGATGTCGTGCACCGACAGCATGTGGGACCACGTGTGGCAGGGATCGCCGGTCTCTTCCATGCCCGGGCCGGAGTGGATGATTGCGGTGAAGTCCACGTAGGTGTCACCGTCGTTGTCGTACTGACGGAAGTCGACCTCCGGATCGGCCTGGGGGACGGCCTCTGAGGCCATGCCGACCGAGCCGAGCCCTCCGATTCCGAGCTGGTTGCCGACGGGATCCAGGTCGTCGCCGCCCACGGGCTCTTGCTCGACGTTGCCGTAGTAGCACTCGCCCTTGCCGGTGATCGGATCCCGGGCGGCGGAATCATAGGAAGCGTAGGGGCCGTACACGTCCACCTGCACCAGGAACTGGCCGTAGGAGTTCTCGAAGAAGAACTCGGTGAGTGTCCCGGTTGGATTGCCTCCGAAGCCGTTGAGCATGGCCAAAACGGTTTCCTTGGTGAACCCGGGCTGGAAGGTCGGACCGGTCTGGCCCTTGGACTTGTCCCACCAGGTGGCGAGCATGAGCATCGGGAACTTGAAGACCCGCGGCCCACCTGCGGCCGCCGCCCGAAGGTTCGCCTCACGGCTTGCCCGGCGGAGGAAGTCGAAGACCTCCTCTCGCACGTCGCTGCCGTCCGGAGCCGCCCACACGCTGGTCGAGCGACCCACCCCAGGCCTGACGTACCCGGGCGGGTCGTCGATGCCAACCCGTCGATCGGAGGGAACCAGCCGCCAGCGGTCCCGCTTGGCCTTTGCGTAGTACCACCAGCCGGAGGAGGGGTCTTTCACAATCGGGTAGCCGTCGAGAGTTTCCAGGTGGCCCCCCACCTCGCGGTTGGCAAGGTTAGCGGATACGGCCACCCCGTTTGGCTGCTTGACCGTGAGGTGGAAAGGCGCAGCCGGGTAGAAGTCCCCCCAGACAGAGGAGCTGCTGCCGGCCTTGTGAGCTTTGGTGCTTACCGCCGTCCCGGCGGGGCGGGCTGACGTGCCCGATCCCCGGGCGGAGGCCAGCGACGGCAGGGCCCCCAGCAGTAGGGCCGCGACCGATAGCAGACAGGTCAGGCACGTGCTCCGGCGGCTCGTCTTGGTGAGTGGCATGTGGGCCTCCATGCGCCTTGGACGTTCGGTGGCGAGGTGGAATGGCGGGTTGAAATCAGCGGTATCGTACAGGCAACCAGGGGCGGACCTCTAATACCCTCGGGCCGGGCCGGCGAGTCCTTGCCCGCACGGAAGGGCGAACCCGCCGCCGGTTCTGGGGCCGTCCGTCCCGGCGGGTCCGGTGACGCTCCTATGGGTAATGGGTTCTATGGGTAATGGGTTCTATGACTGGCGGGCTTGGGTGGGACGCCGCGCGCTTAGGCTGCCCGGCGGCGTCTGCCGATCCAGCTCGCCAGAAGAAGGACAAGCGCCAGGGGCAGGGCTGTGGTGGCCGCTCCGGTGGCCGGCAGGACACGCCTGGTCGGGGAGCTGGGAAGGATCTCGATCGCACCCGGCACTTCGGGCAGCGCGACCCCGATCGCGTGCGCGAGGACCTGGCTTCGAGCTGCGGGCGGGTCGAAGGCAACCCCTGAACCTGCCTCGATGTAGTAGTCGACGCCGTCCGGGGTCACTGCCTTGCCTGGCATCACGGCCCGCCATGTCCCCGGCTTCGCCCCCCGGCTCATGGCAAGAGAGTGGTAGCCGCCCCGGCCGTGCCGGCGGAAGTGGAGGGTCACCGGCCCGGGCGCACCCTGCCCCAGGACGATCGCGTTCACGGGCGTATCCGTGCCGGAGATCCGGTTGCGCACCTGGCTGTGGAAGATCAGCGTGGAGGATGCGGGCGCCTGGTATCCGCCGCCCGCAACACCGAAGTGCTTCATGGCGAGGTCGAGGATGGCGACCGCGTCGTCGATGTTGGTGAGCTGGTAGAGGTTGAATCCCAGGAACACGGTCTTGAAGTTCTTGTGAGCGCCTTCACCGTCGACGCGGGCGGCCATGAGCGAGTCCTTGCCGCCCCTGTTCCACGAGGCCACGGCTTTCGCGGTGCCGATGGAAACGTCCTCTCCGCTACCGCTCCAGGTGCCGAGCTTGAAGGCGTCCTGCAAGGGGCGCCCGGGGAAGACGTCCATCCGATAGCTGGCACTGCCCAGCACATCTCCAAGTCCGGTGACCAGTCCGCCTCCCACCTGGAGAGTGTCGGCGTAGGTGACGCCGAAGTAGTTCTTGAAGAAGACCGGCATGTCCGGGGTTCCCAACGGGTTGGTACCGCCGGTGGATTCTCCCAGCGCCGCCGCCGCGCGTGGGCTCGAGTACAGCAGCTTGCCGCCCGCGTCCAGGAACTTCTTCACCTCTCGGCGATCGTCGACGTTCATCTGCCCCTGGTAGCGCTCGAGCCCAGCCTCCCAGATGACAGCTTGGTACTGAGCCATGGTCGTGGCCTGGACATGGTCGGTCGCCACCGCGTAGGGGATCCCCAGGGCGGCCAGGGCCCCCGCGTACGTGTCCTCGGAATCGGTGGGCCCGTCGTCGTCGACGATCAGGACCTTGGGGTTAGGCGGGCCGGCCCACACCGTCGCCTTCTGGACGTTGTTGCCTTCGTGTGCCTCGCGAATGGAGTTTCCGGGATCGACGATGGTGTACAGGTCGTACGCGCCCTCTTTGGGCGGCGTGAAGCTGAAGGAGAAGTCCTTGCGCGAGTAGGGCTTGAGGCCGGTGACCGTGCCTCTCGCGACCAGGGGGCCGTTAGTGGAGCCCTGGTGGATCTCCACGAGCACGCTGCCGGTGGGAAGGCCGCCGTTGTCGAACACGGGCACGGACATGGCGTTGGCCCGCCCGGTGACGACGGGCTCGCGGCCCAGTACGGAGTTGAGGGCCGGGCGGGCGAACCCGGCTGAGAGATCTCGCTCATCCGCACCGACGTTGATGACGTCCAGGGTGATGACTTCGGGGCCGGGGGCATCCGACGCCGAGTCGAGCGAAGTCCAATCGGCGGGCGAGACGTTTGTGAATGCCCAACCTGTGGGTTTCTCCGTCCAGTCCGACCACGTGTCCGCGGCTCCCATGGTCGTGAAGCCGGGCGCGGAGAACTCGATCGACCCGGAGTAGGAGCCGCAGGCCAGGTAGTCTCCGACTCGTGCCTTGTAATCGCCGGGTTCGGGCTTGGGCGCTTCCACGACCTCTTCTTCGCCCACGGATCCACTGTCGGTTGCCTCGCCCATCGGCTGGTCCTTGCCGTCGACCACCCGGACGATCTGGAGGGTGCAATCGCCGGCCCCCTTGACCTTGACCGTCAGGGTGGCGTTGGCGGGGTTGCTCTCGACCTTGAAGGGGTGATCGGCCGTCGTCGTCGGGGCGAGCGATCCGCTGAAGGTGCTTGCCTTCTGAGGATCGCCGGCTCCGGGATCGTACGCGTAGGGGTTGTAGGTGCCCGAGGTGATTCCCGTGGCGGCTCCCCACACGAGGTCCGTCGGCTCGCCTCTGGTCAGGTCGAGCTGCAGCTCCTGGATGGCGTCGTTGTAGTCGAACTCTTCGACGTCCATCTCCTGGTGGTCGGGGTCGGTGTTCGCGCCGCTGGATCTCTTGAAGTAGTTGAAGTGCCAGACGATCAGGCCCGAGGACAGGGCCTGGCGGTCGAAGTAGGGCGAGCGGCTCATCTTGGCCGCGATGGGTGGAGCGTTGACTGTCCTGCTGATGTTCTCCAGGAAGAAGCCCTCGACCACGTAGCCACGGTCGCCGTCCTTGACCAGGGTACGCATCTCGTACTCCGTCCACTGGTGGCCATACTGGTCGGTCTCGCCGGCCTTCATCCACTTGGTGGGGATGAGCACGACGTTGGGGTCGGTCTTCTCGGCGGTGTAGCCGGGCGAGGGCATGATCTCGCGGGGCTGGAGCGTCAAGCCTCGTGCGTCGTCATGGATGATCCTCGGCTTGATCCAGCCCTGGAACGTCCTGCTTGCGGGGTTGAAGCCCGTGGGGTTGGAGCCGGGCGGGTTACCGAACCACGAGCCCCCGGCCATGATGTCCCAGTCGCCGGTACCCATGGACGTGTAGTTGGGGTTGTAGTAGTCGGACTCGCCCAGCGCGTGCGCCAGTTCGTGTATGACCACGCCGATCGTCAGGTCGACCTCGGGGATCGTGAGCACGTTGTTGATCACGACCCCATCCGTCGTGGGCGCTCCCAACGCCAGTGTCCCCGAAGGAAGGCCCAACTGGGCTTCGATTGCGGGTCCGATCGTGGAGAGGTTCATGGAGTGGGACCAGGTGTGGCACGGGTCGGCCGTGCCGGCCATGTCGGGACCGGAGTGGATGATCCCGACGAAGTCGACGACGCGGTCGCCGTTGTTGTCGTACTTGGTGAAGTCCACCTCGGGGTCTGCCTGGGGCAAGGCCTCGAGGGTCATTCCTATCGCGCCGCCTCCCCCGTAGCCGATCGCCATGCCTGCCGGGTCGAGGTCCTGCAGTGGGTGGCCGCCCGAGTCAACCCCACCGTAGTAGCAGCGGTCGGTCATCGAGCGGACGGAGGTGTAGGGACCGTAGACGTCGACCTCGACGACGAGTTGGCCGAAGGAGTTCTCGAAGTAGAACTCGGTCAGGCTGCCGCGGGGGTTGCCTCCGAATCCGGTGAGAAGTCCCTGGAAGTACTCACGGGTGTTGCCTTCCTGGAACTGGGGCGCGGTCTGGCCCTTGTCGGCATCCCACCAAGTTGCAAGCATCAGGATCGGGACTCTGAACACCCTTGGCTCGCCCGATGCGAGGGCCTGGGCCTGAGCTTTCCAGGAAGCCACCTGCAGTTGGCGCAGGAACTGGGAGCGAACGTCTCGCCCGGCGCCGTCCTGCCAGATGTTGCGGATTCGTCCCACGCCCCGCTTCACACCGGGGGGTCGAGTCTGCTTGTCGGCGCGGCGATTGGAGGCTATCAGGCCCTTGTCGTTGCGTCCGGTCGCGTAGTACCACCATCCGTCGCTCGCCTTGGTGACCGAGTACCCCCCGACCTCGAGGGTGCCGCCGACCTCCGCGTTGGTCAGGCGCCCCTTGAACATGCTGCCATCCGGCTGCTTCACGACGAGATCACCGGGGAATGCGGGGTAGAAGTCACCCCAGATCGAGGAGTTGGCACCTGCCTTCTGTGTACTGGCCTTCTTAGCGTTGGGGCTTGCCGCCGCTCCGGTGGGACGGGTCGAGGAGGCGGATCCTCGAGCGGAGGCCAGCGACGGCAGAGCGGCCAAGACCAGAGCCGCGACCAATAGCAGACCGGTCAGGCACGTGCTCCGGCGGCGGCTAGTGTTGATGAGTGGCATGTGGACCTCCATGCGCCTTGGACGTGCAAGGGCGAATTGCCGAGGGAGTTGAAGTCCGCGGAATCGTACAGGCAACCAGGGGCGGGGCTCCAATACCGTTACCGGCCAAGCGCATGAACCCGGGTGGGTGGTGCTTTCGACACGAGCCTTGCAGAGTGGACGGGCTCACATCCCGCGGACACCGAAGCTGGGCCTGTGGCGCAGCCCGCGCGGTCTCGTCCTCCACGACCGCCACCGGCGGATCGGCTAGTATTCGTGCCGCCCTGTTTCTCCGCTGCCAGGGCTTGGCGGAATGCCCGGGTTTCTTGCCACTGGGGGCGCCCTGATGAACAATGGCGGCCGAATCGTACCTAGATGGGGGTGCCGTTGATCCGGTTGCACCTCGTCGGCGTCACGGCCGACCTCAAGGGATTGATATTCGCCGCCCGCCGCGGCAGCAGCCGCGGCAGTTACGTTGTTCCCGTGGACGGCCGGCTCAAGACTGCGCTGGCCGATATCGAGGAGCTGCACTCCGCGCCTCCGGCTGAGCCCAAGCGCAAGGCCAAGGCCTCGACAGGGAAGGCGGCGGCCGCTCAGATCATCGAACGCGTCGAGAGCCAGCTTTCTCCGAAGGAGATCCAGCGACTGTTGCGCGAAGGGGACTCCCCGGCCGAGGTGGCCAGGCAGGCCGGTGTGGGAGTGGAGTGGATCGCGCGGTTCATGGGCCCCGTGGACATGGAGCGCGCGGAGGTCATCGGCGAACTTCACCGCGCGGTTGCGGGCAAGCCGCGTTTGGGTCCGTCGGGCGCGCCGATCGGCCTGTGCGTCGAGCGCAACTTGAAGGAGCGCCGGGTCCGGCTGAGCGAGGATGCCCTGGCGGCCGCGTGGTCGGCCCACCGCAAGGAGGGTGAGGGCTGGACGGTCACGCTGACCTTCCCCCATCGAGGCAAGACCGTTCGAGCGGCCTGGGCCTACGACCGGGCCAAGCGTGAGGCGATCCCACAGGATCGCTTCGCCTCCGACCTGGGTTGGCTTGCGCCCGAGGAGACCACTGAGGGGGCAAAGGCCGCGGGCGGGGGCGCCAGGAAGCGGGCGGGCGCCAAGGCCAAACCCAAGGCCGGGACCGGATCCAGGGCCGGACGCAAGACCGGAGCCAAACCCAAGCCCAAGACGGTCGCCCGACGCGTCGCGGCTGTCCGGCCTGCCGGTGTGGCTGTCAGGCGCAGGGCCGCTTCCGGCCAGGCTGCCTCTGCCAAACCACGCCGGTCGGCACCGACTCGCCACAAGGTCTCTGAGCCGGCTCCCCGCAAGCGGGCCGCCGGGGCCACTGTGGTTTCCCAGCCGCCCGGGCGGACCCAACCCGAGGAGACCACCGGCAAGGGCGCGCGCAAGGGCAGGGCGACCTTGCCCGGCGTCGATATCCTATTCAGCTCGCACCTGCCGGCCAAGAAGTAGCCGTCACCCCACCTCGCGGATGAGAGCCGGCATGCGCTTGCCGCGGACTTCGTATCTGCTCTTGGTCGTTGCGGCCCTGGCAGCGTCCGCTCTTGTCGGCGGATGCGGGGGGGGCGGCGGCACGCGTGCTCCCCTTCGGACCCTGGACGAGCGCGTTTCACGAGTGGTGGCCGACCAACGCTCCGCCGACGGAAGTCTGGGTTCCGTGGAGCAGGCATACCAGGCCCTGGCCGGCACTCTGGACGCGGCAAGGTCGGCCGAGACGCTGCCGGGGGCGAAGGCCGGGTGGGCCGCGGTGGGCCCTGCGGTGGAGGAGGCCCGGCGGGTTGTTACCGGGCTTGCCGCGCGCATGGGCCGGTTGGGGGCATCCTCGCGTGAAGCCCTGACGGCGCTGGAGTCCGCGGAGCGGGGAGTCTCCTCGGCGTGGGAGCGCGAGTACTTGGCGGCGGAGCGGCGGGCGGTCGAGAGCCTGGCCGAGTACGCGGTGGTTTCGGCCGATGTGGCTGCCCTCGTCGAGGGAGCTTTCGGACTGTACGATGACGTGTATCGGCGGACCGAGGACTTCATGCGCAAGTATGCGACCGGCTACTTCCGGACCGACAAGGAAGCGGCCGACTGGTTCGCCTTGAAGATGTCGGACCTTGTGCCGGGACTGCGGGATTTCCAGGCGAAGGTGCGTGAGCCCGAAGAGGAATCGGCCGGGAAGGCACGTGCCGTGGAGGCGAGGTACGCGGAGGCGCGACGCGCATGGGAGCAACGGCCGGGGAGTCGCTGAAAGCCGAGAGAGTGCTCGTGGTCGTCGACGGGTCCACGGCTTCCGAGGCCGCCGTCGAGCAGGCCCTGGGTTTGCTCGGCTCGGGTTCGGCTCGCTTGATCCTGCTGCACGTAACCCCGCCTCGACTCTGGCGCGGCAAGGGAGGCAACTTGCCGCTGGAGACCCGAGAGTGGGACCAGGCTTTTGCCAGTGAGACCCTCAACCGGGCGGCGGCGCTGGCGCGGGCAAGAGGGGTCAAGCCGGAGCGTGTGATGCGTGTGGGTCCGCCGGTGCGCGTGGTTCTCGAGGAGGCCGCGCGAATAGGGTGCGACATGATCGTGCTGGGGGCGCCCGCCAGTTGGGAAGGCTGGCCCCTTCGCAGTCTGGCCGAACTGGTTCGCGATACCGCGCCGTGCCCCGTGAAGATCGTTTCTGGAGAAGGAGGTGAACACGGTGGCGCGGGACCGCAGCGCGGGGATGCTGTGCCGCCGGTGCACCCACCGGGACCGCTCGATTGATCGAGAAGTGGTCGAGGTGAACACCGGTCGGACACTGTGGGTGGGCTGCAACATCGATCTGGTTCCCAGGTGCCTGGACCCCGGGGAGTGGGAGTGCAACGGCTTCGAGCGGGCGCCGGTCGACTACGGTGACGGGTACATTGGGGCCGGCAACTGAGCGCCTGTCCGGGCATGCGCTGGGGTCTGGTCGCCGTGGTGCTGGCCGGTGTCCTGGCAGGTGCGACGCTCTGGCTGGTTCGCTCACCGGCGGCGCCCGCGCCCCGAGCCAAGGCAGTGGAGGCGAGCCGGGACTTCACGCCGGGCGAGATCGCCAGGGCTTCCGACTACCGCGGCTTTCGCTATCGGGTGGGTTTGGCCTCGATGGCCTGGAGCCTGGTCGTGCTCGCAGTCCTGGCTTTCTCAGGCCCGGGACACCGGTTCATCGCCTGGGCCGGCAGGGGACGCTGGTTCTTCTCGGTGCCCATCCTGGCCCTGCTGGTCGCAGGTATCGCGGGTATCGCGAGCCTGCCCTTCGACATGGCGCTCGGCCACTTTCATGAGCAAGCCTGGGGTCTTTCGACCCAGGACCTTTGGGGCTGGCTGGGCGACTGGGGCAAGGGTCTTGGCCTGAACGCCGTGTTCTCGGTCGTGGTCTTCATCGGGATCTTCTCTGCCTGGCGCCTGGCTCCCCGGACCTGGCCGGCATGGGTGGGAGTCGGGGGAGCGGTCCTGGTGTTCGCGGCCACGTTGCTGGAACCGGTGGTGATCGAGCCGGTATTCAACCGCTTCCGGCCGCTGGCCGATCAGGCGGCGAGGGAGCGGATCCTCGAGGTAGCGCGCCACTCGGGTGTCGAGGTCGAGCAGGTGCTGGTGGCCGACGCCAGCCGCCGCACCACCAAGCAGAATGCCTATGTGTCGGGCTTCGGGGGCACCAGGAGAGTCGTCGTCTACGACACGTTGCTCACCCGATCTTCCCCAGAGGAAGTCGATCTGGTGTTGGCCCACGAATTCGCCCACGTCAAGCACCAGGACCTTCTGCGTGGGGTGGCCTGGGGCGCAATTGGTATGGTCGGTCTGGCGCTGCTTCTCGGACTCGTCCTGTCCTGGCCGAGATTCCTCGCCCGAGCCGGAACCTCGGGGCCGGGGGACCCGAGACTGCTTCCCGCTCTGGCGCTGGTGATTGCCGCGGCATCCATCGTCGCCCTGCCCATCACCAACGGGATATCGCGGCAGGTGGAAGCGGCGGCGGACTGGCGAAGCCTCGAGGTCACACAGGATCCGGTGACCTTCGTGGCCACCGAACGCTCGCTCGCACTCTCCAACCTGGGTGACCTGCGTCCCAACGGTTTCGTGCGCTGGCTGCTGTTCACTCACCCCACCACCGGCGAGCGCATAGGCGCGGCGCTGCTCTGGGCCGGTGAGCACGATGTCGAATTGCCGCCGGCAGCGGGGCCATAGAGCACGGCTCGGACCTCGACCGGCGAAGTGACCACTGCTGGTTGCCGCTCGGTGTCTTCGTGCGGCGGCTGCCTCGGTACTCGCGCTTGTTGCCCACAGAGCCGTCCCGCCGGCTGCTGCTTGGCACCTTCTGCGATCCCCGGTCTGCTTGCGCTGGTTGGGTGGGTTGGGAGGGCGCGGGGGGCGTCCGGTAGAATCGCGCCGTAGCCGGCGCCTGTCCGGTGGCTGCTTGTCCCGCGGAGGACACCACGAAGTGAGAGTCCTCGTCGTCACGAACGACTTCCCGCCGCGCGTCGGTGGCATCAACTACTACATCGACCAGATCGTCAGGCGGTTTCCGCCCGGCGACGTGACGGTCTTCGCTTCGTCGTGGCCGGAGGCGGAGGTTTTCGACGCCGGCTTCCCTCAGAAGGTTGTGCGCTGGTCGTCGCGAACGATGCTGCCCACCAGCGCCGTCGAGAACCGGGTTGTGGAGGTCATCGGGTCCGAGAAGCCCGATGTGGTCCTCTTCGGCGCCGCCGTGCCACTGGGGTTGATGGGCCCGGCGATCGTCAAGCGTACCGGCGTTCCTTATGCCGCCTTCACTCACGGAGTCGAAGTGGCCTGCGCGATCGTTCCCGGCGGGCGCACGATCATGCGCCGCATCGGGCGCGGAGCCTCGCTGCTCACTGCCGTGAGCGACTGGACTCGCAAGATCATCGAGCCGGTCGCACACTGTCCGGCGCCGATGCATCTACTGCCGGCCGGCATCGACGCGGAGACCTTCCGTCCAGACATCTCGGATGCGGAGATCCGCGCGCGGCACGGGCTGGACGGAAAGCCGGTCGTCTGCTGCGTCTCCCGGCTGGTGGCGCGCAAGGGGCAGGATCAGATCGTCCGGGCTCTGCCCGCCATCGCCCGGAAGATCCCCGAGGTCCGATTCCTCATCGTCGGCTCGGGTCCCTACGAGGCCACACTTCGCAAGCTTGCCCGAAAGCACGCGGTAGAGGACCGGGTGATCTTTACCGGTCAGGTCAGCTACGACGACCTACCCCTGTACTTCAGGGCCGGCGACGTGTTCGCCATGCCTTGCCGGTCCCGGTTCTTCGGGCTCGAGGTCGAGGCCTTGGGCGCGGTCTTCACGCAGGCTTCGGCCGTGGGAAGGCCGTGTGTGGGCGGGGATTCCGGGGGAGCGCCGGAGGCCGTGCGCGACGGAGAGACCGGCCTGGTCGTGAATAGCCGCAGCGTCGCGGGGATCGGCCGGGCGATCATTGCCTTGCTCGAGGACCCGGCCTTGGCGGCCAAGATGGGCGAGGCCGGGGCCGAGTGGGTCCATCGAGAGCTGACTTGGGAGGCGGTCGCGGGCAACCTCGCCGCCATGCTGGCCGAGGTCGTGGAGAAGTGACGATGGGTCTTTCCTCTCGTGGCACGGAGCCCGGCGTGATCCGGGCTAAGGCGCCCTTGCGAATCAGCTTCTCGGGGGGCGGCACCGACGTGATGCCCTACCCGCGCGAGCACGGCGGTTGCGTGCTTCTGACGACGGTGGATCTGTACGCCTTCGCCTCGCTGAATCCCAGGCAGGACGGGCAATACCGGGTGGTCGCCGGGGACGGCGACACCGCCCACTATTCCAAACCAGAGGACATGGTCTTCGACGGGCACTTCGATCTGGTCAAGGCTTGCCTCAAACACATGGCGCCGGAGACCGGGCTGGAGCTGAACCTCTTCTCCGATGCGCCTCCGGGCTCGGGGCTTGGCTCCTCTTCGGCCATGGTGGTGGCGATGCTCGCGGCCGTGGCCGCGCACACGCGCACCCCAGTCGCGCCCTACGAGCTGGCCCGACGGGCCTACACGGTGGAGCGGGTGGATTTGCGCCAGGCCGGCGGCATGCAGGACCAATACGCGGCGGCCTTCGGCGGCTTCAACTTCATCGAGTTCCTCGACGAGGACCGCGTGATCGTCAACCCATTGCGGGTGCACCCCGAGGTCGAGAACGAGTTGCACGGCTCACTGCTGCTCTGCTTCACGGGCATGACCCGAAAGTCCGGCGGCATCCTCGCACGGCAGGTCAGGGGATACATCGAGAAGCGGCAAGACTCACTGGAGGCGTTGGAGCGCATCAAGGCCATCACGCTGGAGATGAAGGAGGCCTTGCTCACCGGGGATCTGGGGCGATTCGGCGAGGGGCTGGACGAGGGATGGCGCGAGAAGCGTAGGCTGGCGGAAGGCATCACCAACGACCGAATCGACGAACTGTATGAGCACGCTTTGAAGTCGGGGGCCCTGGGCGGAAAGGTCCTGGGCGCGGGCGGAGGCGGGTACCTGCTGCTGTTCTGCCCGTTCAATCGCCGTCCGGCCGTTGCGCAGGCCATGGAAGAAGCGGGCGCCCGAGTGGTGAGGTTTCACTTCGAAGAACGGGGGGTCCAGACGTGGCGCGCACCCTAGGTCGGCCGAGCCATCCGAAGAGCGGGCGCGTGGTGGCGTTCGAGCGCGCCGCCCGAGCCTACCTGGACGCCACCGCACGTTATGCGGGGGAGCTTGCCGAGGGGGACCTGGCAGGACGGGCGGCCAAGGCGGGCGTGATTCTGGCTGAGGCGCTGGAGTCGGGCGGGAAGATCCTGTTTTGCGGAAACGGCGGCAGCGCCGCCGATGCCCAGCATCTGGCGGCGGAGCTCGTCGGGCGGTTGATCCGCGATCGGGTTCCACTGGCGGGGATTGCCCTGACCACCGACAGCTCCGCGCTGACCTCGATCGCCAACGACTACGGCTACTCGGAGGTCTTCGCTCGCCAGGTGCACGCGCTGGGACATCCGGGCGACGCGCTGGTTGCGATCTCGACCAGTGGCCGGTCAGTCAACATCGTGCGGGCGGCCGAAGCGGCCTCGCACACCGGCATTCATGTGGTGGGACTGGTGGGGCCGGGTCCCTCTCCGCTCGACGAGTTGGCCGATGTCTGCCTGCACGTGCCCGGCCACACCAGCGGGTACGTCCAGCAGGGCCACATCGCCGTCGGGCACCTGCTGTGCTCTCTGGCCGAGGCGATATTCATGGACGACGGCCGTTGAGCTTGCGTCCGGCGGTGTTCCTCGACCGGGACGGGACCCTCATTGAGGACATCAGCTACCTGGGGGACCCGAGCAAGGTGGCCTTGTTGCCCGGTGCGGTCGATAGCTTGGCGCGTCTGGCTTCGGTGGGGTACGCGCTCGTTGTGATATCCAACCAGGCGGGGGTCGCGCGCGGGTTGATCTCCGAAGCCGACGTTCGTGGCGTCAACGCTCGGATGGCCGAATTGCTTGTGGCGCAAGGAGTCCAGCTCGACGGCATCTACTACTGCCCGCACCACCCGAAGTTCACCGGCGCTTGCGAGTGCCGCAAGCCGGGCACGGGGATGATCGATTGTGCGAGCCGGGACCTGGGACTGGACTTGGCCTCGTCGTGGATGGTGGGGGACAGCCTGGGAGACGTCGAAGCCGGCAGGAAGGCGGGGGCCCGCTCGATCCTGGTTCGCACCGGCAGCCAGTCCGCAGCAGCCGAGCATGCGGTCACCGGCAGCGAGGTTCCGGTGACGGACGACCTTGCCGCCGCTGCGGATCTCATCCTCGCGGCACGAGCCAATGACGGCCCCTGAACGTGGGCGCTGGCATCTCCGGGCCAGGCGAGTGGAGCCGTGCTCGTGCCGTTTGCTAGGCTCGGCCGAGCCTGCGCAGCCCGCCCGCGCCGAGCAGGGCCAGAACCGCGGCGGCCAGGCCCCCGCCTGTCGCCGGAAGCGCCGAACGGCCATTTATTCTGGACTCGGTCGACGCGTGCTCCATGACGGCGCCCAGCACCACCGCGCCCTCGCTGACCGGCAGGCGCAAGAACGACGCCCCGCCAAGGCTCAAGGTGTTCGTCGAGCGCTCAGTATCGGGCAGGGCCCAGATGGCGTTTGCGGAGGAGATCGCGACTCCCAGCCGGTGACCCGCGGGCATGAGCCAGTCGGTGTCCCACATGTCCACCGGCGCCGTGTATTCCACCCCCGGCGTCACGTCGGTCGACTTGTCCAGTCCGTCGCGGTTGCGGCTGTTGAGGAATCCTCTGGTGATCACACTCCTGGTCCCGTCGGGCGCTTCGTCGAAGAGCACCGGTGTGAAGTGCGTGGACACCGCGGAGGAGGTAGCGGCCAGGTTCAGCAGGGGCGCTCCGGAGATACGCACGTCTTCTTTCGTCGGAGCACCGAGGAAGATCACGCACGCACCCTGGCACTGATCCTGGAACATCTGATCCTCAGTGAGCGCGATGTTGAGATCCTGCCAACTGGACGAGGCGGCGCCGGTCAAAGCCAGCTCTCCGGTCTTGGCTTCCGCGCCGGAGACCAGCTTCAACTCCACGGTCCGAGTTCCGGCCGGAGGCCAACTGTCAAGTTGTACCCGCTTGCCGGTGTTCAACTCCGAGTCGACCTTGGGAAGCCTCATGACTCCTGTGTCCAGACCGAGAAGCCAATGGTCGAACCAGGCGTGGCGGATGTCCTGGGCATCCTTGAACTGGGAGGAGGAGTGGTTCCACTGACCCATGACCAGCTTCTTGGGAACGTTTGGGGACAGGGCCTGGTAGAAGCGGATGGTGTCCCAGTGTTTGACGTTGTGGTCGAGCCAGCCTCCCTCGAAGAAGACGGCCGCCTTCACCTTGGAAGCTCTCATGCGATAGTCGCGCTCTTTCCAGAAGTCGTCGTAGACCGGGTCGGGGTCGTAGCCGCGCTGGGTGTGCTGGATTCGCTCACAGGGGTTGACTCGCGTCGACAGCGCGTCGGCGTACGCCTGGGGGTCGCTCACGTCGGCCGGTGGAATGAACCCGAACCCGAAGTCGAAACCCGCCGGCGTGTCGAAGCCCTCGTCGGTGGTGTTCTCGGAGTTCATGAAATAGCGGACGCCCTGCCCGTAGGCATAGTCGTACCAACGGTCGATGGCGACCTGAGGGATGATCGCGGTCAGGTGCGGCGGGGCCTCCACGGCGATGGCCAGTTGGGTCGTGCCGTCGTAGGAGCCGCCGATCATGCCCACCTTGCCGTTGGACCAATCCCGGGTTCCGAGGAACTCCACCACCGCCGCGCCGGTCTCGCGCTCCCGGATGCCGCCGTAGTCGTAGCATCCGCTTGACTCCCGGGTACCGACCACGTCGAACACCGCTCGCGCGTAACCGCGAGGCACAAAGTAGGAAGCTACCGAGTCGTCTGCCTCGCTGGCCGCTTGGTTCGACGGGCTGCCCATGATGTTGTAGGGCGAGTAGGTGAGGATGACCGGCACCTTCACGCCGGAGGGCACGACCGGTCGTACGACCTCTCCGTAGATCAGGCCGTGCTTGGTCTCAATCCTGTAGGGCTCGGTCACGCGCTCCGTGTAGATCGCCTGGCTCTTGCCCTTGGTGGTCTTGGGCGGGGGATTCTCTTCAGCGCCGGCCGGTGTGACCGCCGGCGTGAGGACTAGCCCTGCCGCGATCGCCAACGCCATCAGGGGCTGTGTGATACCTCCTGGCTTCCTCACTGCTTCCTCCGGATCGTAGAGGGTCTCAAGAACGCCGAGTCCGGCGGCGGCGCAAGGCATGCTCTCCGTGGCCATGACCGGATGCGGTCGAGACTCCGCCTGCCCCTCACGATGCGGCAAGAGCGCTGCGGCAAGAGCGCTGCGGCAAGAGCGCTGCGGCAAGAGCGCGACGACGATGAATCCCTTGGACAGATTTCGGCGCGCGTTGGCTGCAATCCTGCCGGTTTCCGGGTTTTGGAGGCAAACCGTTGTTCCCGGTGGTCCCGCTCGAGTGGTGGCCTCTGCCAGACGAAAGATGCTTCCCCCCCGCGCCCGGCGACCCGGCCAGAGGTGCGCCCGGCGACCCGGCCAGACGCCGGCCTGGCGAACTGGCCCTACTTCCGGAAGATACCTACTTGACTGGTTTGTGCGTTTGGAGTTGGCTTTCGCCCAGATGAACCGAGGATGAAAGGGTGGGGAGGCATATGCGCAAGCGGTGGTTGCATCTGGTGGCCCTCGGGCTGGTTGTCGCCCTGGCCGCGATGGGCTGTGGAAAGAAAGCGGAGCCGGGAGGCGAGGCGACCGCGGGTCTGGCTCAGAGCCTGACCATCGGGACCACCGACAAGATCATCTCGATGGACCCGGTATGGGCCTACGACTACTTCTCCTCAGTGGTCCTGTTCAACTGCGCCGAAACGCTGGTCACCTATGCTCCCGGGGCCAGCCAGGTGAGCGGCCAGCTCGCCAGCTCCTGGACCGTGGGGTCCGACGGCAAGAGCTACACGTTCAAGCTTCGCTCCGGCGCCAAGTTCGACGACGGAACGGCCGCGGACGCGAACGCCGTGAAGGCGGCACTGGAGAGAGTGCGGCGTCTGAACGTGGAGGAGGGCGCCGGGTTCCTGCTCTTCGGCGAGGGCCAAGGCATAGACAAGGTCGAAGTGGTGGATCCGACGACGGTGACTATCACGCTGTTGGCGCCGGACGTGACCTTCGTGTCCAAGCTGGCCTATACGGTCGGCGCGATCGGCAACCCCAAGCTCTACACCGACAAGCAGATGACGACCGAGTGCCACGGGTCCGGCCCTTACAAGATCGTCTCCTTCAAGGAGAACGACTCGCTGGAATTCGGGGTCAACACCTTCTACGCGGGGCCCGACAAGCCGAAGACCCCCAAGGTTCTCATCAAGTTCTTCGACAAGTCGTCGGCCATGAAGCTGGCGCTGGAGAACGGTGAGATCGACATCGCCTTCCGCAGCTTCACTCCCACCGAGATCGAGAACCTGAAGGAGAACACGAAGGTCAAGCTGGTCGTGGGTAAGGGTGCCCAGACTCGCTACATAGTCCTGCTGTCCAGCAAGCCGCCGTTCAACGACTTGAAGAACCGCCAGGCCGTCGCGGCCGCCGTGGACCGCAAGGCCATCACGGACACGGTGTTCAAGGGGACGGCTGCTCCGCTGAACTCGATGGTGGCCCAGGGCTTCGACGTCTACAAGGACTACTTCACCTCCCAGTACGGTGCTCCAAACGCGGCCAAGGCCAAGGATCTGCTGGGCGGCAAGAAGCTCACGTTCGACCTCTGGTGGACCCCGACCCACTACGGCGACACGGAGGACGAGGTCGCCCAGGTTGCGAAGCGCTCGCTCGAGGCGACCGGCGCCTTCCAGGTGAATCTGCAGTCCACCGAGTGGCCGCAGTACAAGACTCAGTGGAAGAACCAGCAGATGCAGGCGTTCCTGCTCGGCTGGTATCCGGACTATCAGGACCCGGACGACTACCTCGCACCCTTCTACTCGACCTTGGGCGCCAAGTCCATGGGCGCTTTCTATTCGAACGCGAGCATGGACAAGATGCTGGGGGACGAGCTGCAGCAGCAGGACGTTGCCAAGCGCAACGCGCTCTTCGACGACATCCAGAAGCTGGCCGCGCAGGAGGCTCCCTACATCCCTCTGTGGCAGAACAACATCACCTCGATCGCGGCCTCCCAGCCTGGTGTGAGCGGGCTACTGGACACGCTGGACATCGCCCAGATCTTCCGGATCTGGATGCTTTCGAAGAAGAAGTAGCAGACCGGCTGTATCAGCGCGGCCACCGGGACGAACCCGGTGGCCGCGCCGCGTATGAGACACTTGGGCGAATTCGACGGCCGAGGAAGGGGAAGTGGCTCGCAAAGCAGGCGGATCGCTCAGGGCCTATGTGATGACTCGCATTGCCCTGTCCATACCCATGCTGCTCATCCTGCTCACCTTCACTTTCATCATGCTCCGGGTGGCGCCGGGCGATCCCATCGAGGCATCCCTCGGCCCCAACGTCCCCTCTGAGGTGATCCAACAGATCAAGCATGCCCGGGGTCTGGACCGGCCGATGTATCAGCAGTACTTCGAGTACTTGGGCCAGACGGCGCACGGGGACTTCGGGACCTCGATCGTTCGGGAAGTCCCCGTGGCTCGCTACATCACTCAGCACTTCCCGGCCACCCTGGAGCTGACGATGTACGCGATGCTCATCGCCGTCGTGGTGGGCGTCGGGGTCGGGACGATCGCCGGCCGATTCCGAGACACCCCCATCGATTTCGGCGGCCGGCTGTTCGGGATAGTGGCCTACTCGGCGCCGATCTTTTGGCTGGGGCTGATGCTCCAACTGCTGTTCAGCCGCAACCTGGGATGGCTTCCCTCCGGGGGGCGCATCGCCTCCTTCATGGATCCGCGTCCGCTCCACACCGGCCTCTACACGATAGACGCGATCTGGAACGGTCAGTGGGAAAGCCTGTACTGGGCGCTGAAGTACCTGACTCTGCCCGCCGTCACCCTCGGCTTGGTGATCGGCGGGGTCTTCGTCCGGCTGACCAGGGTGCATCTGCTCCAGACGCTTCAGGCCGACTACGTCGAGGCGGCTCGCGCCCGGGGGGTCAGGGAGCGCTGGGTGGTCTACCGGCACGCGTTCAAGAACGCGCTGGTGCCCGTGGTGACCATAGTCGGCCTGGAGTTCGCGCTCTTGCTGGGCGGGGCCGTCCTGACCGAGACGACGTTCACCTGGCCGGGACTCGGTAAGGCTCTGGTGGACAACCTGCAGCTACGCGACTATCCCGTGGTGCAGGGGATCATCACCTTCTTCGCCCTGCTGGTCGTGGGCGTGTCGCTTCTCATAGACGTCGTCAACGCCTACATCGACCCGAGGATCCGGTACTGATGCCCTTCCTTCGGCGCGCCCTCAATCCCGTGCGCGAAGCCCGGGGCTGGTCCGCTGTGGCTATCTGGCTGGGCGTGGCTCTGACCCTGCTGTTCGTCGTGCTGGCGATCTTCGCTCCGTTCATTGCGCCCTATGGTCCCACCCAGTACCAGGGCATCCCCGGCGACGCTCCTCCCTCGGCCGCACACATCATGGGAACTACGAAGCTTGGCTACGATGTCTTCTCGCGCGTGGTGTACGGCGCTCGCTACGCGCTGCTGGTGGTACTCCTGGCCACCGTGGTGGCGATGGGCATCGGAGTGCCGACCGGCCTGATTTCCGGATATACGGGGGGGAAACTCGACCGCGTTCTGGTGATGCTGATGGACGCGATCTACGCGTTTCCGGGTCTTCTGCTGGCCATCGTGATCGCCTTCGTCGCTCGGCAGCGACTTGCGAGTGTCCTGCACTTGGGGGTGGTGGCCACCGGGCTCGTCGGCGCGGCGCTGGCAATCAGCGTCATCTACGTCCCGCAGTACTACCGCGTGGTGCGAAACCACGTGATCAGCGTGAAGGAGGAGCCCTACGTCGAGGCGGCGAGGGCGCTGGGGGCGCGACCCTGGACGGTGATCAGGCGCTACATATTCGTCAACGTGGTCCAGAGCGTGCCGGTGATATTCACTCTCAACGCGGCCGACGCGATCCTGACACTGGCGGGTCTCGGCTTCTTGGGGTACGGACTTCACCCGCCTACTCCGGAGTGGGGATGGGATCTGTCAAAGGCGATCGGGGCGGCGACCTCGGGGATCTGGTGGCAGGCGCTCTACCCGGGCTTGGCGATCACTCTGCTTTGCACGGGCCTGACGCTTCTCGGGGAGGGACTGAATGACGTCGTCAACCCGCTCCTGCGTAGCCGCGGTGCGGCTGCGGGGCCGGCGGCCGTTCCCAGCGCGATGCCGGAGGTTGGGGCCAAGCCGACAAAGACGGGAACAGGCAGACCATGAGCGGCCTGATGCTCGTGGACACCGAGGAACCCGGGGGAGGGATCCCCGCACCCGCTCTGGAACTCGAGGAGTTGAGGGTCTGGTATCGCACTCGGCGTGGGATGGTCAAGGCCGTCGACGGCGTCTCTCTCGCCATCCAAGAGGGTGAGGCCCTCGGGCTCGTGGGGGAGTCGGGTTGCGGGAAGTCGACGCTGGGGCGTGCTGTGCTGGGAATCCTGCCGGAAGTGGCTGAGGTGCACGGGACCCTTCGCCTATCAGGAATGCGGCTGGACGGCCTCGACACCGAGGAACTGCGGCAGTTGCGGGGCAGTCGAGCCGCATTGATCTTCCAGGAGCCGATGACTCGTCTCGATCCGCTCATGTCCATCGAAGCGCACTTCCGCGAGGCGATCCGGGCGCACCTGGGCGGGGTCTCGCGAGAGCAGACGCGGCACATGGCAGCGGAGGCCCTGGCGGCCATGGGGATTCCTCCCACACGGTTGAAGAACTACCCGCACGAGTTCTCCGGGGGAATGCGCCAGCGCATCATGATCTCCCTCGGCTTGGTGCTGGGTCCGAAGGTCTTGATCGCGGACGAACCGACTACCGCGCTGGACGTGCTCGTCGAGGCGAACATCCTCCGGATTCTCGAGGACTTGAAGACCCGCAAGCACATGGCTTTGCTGCTCATCACCCACAACCTCGGGATCATCGCCCAGACCTGCGATCGAGTCGCGGTGATGTATGCGGGACGGCTTGCCGAGATCGGGCCGATCCAAGAGATCTTCGCTCGGCCGCGTCATCCGTACGCGCACGGACTGCTGCGGTCGGTGATCCACCTGCGCACGACGGAACTGGCTTCGATCCCGGGCCAGCCTCCTGACCTGCTCGAGCCGGAGGCTGGTTGCCGGTTCGCTCCCCGTTGTTCTCATGCCATGGACGTCTGCCGGCGCAGCGATCCGCCGCGCGTAGAAGCCGACGGCGTCTCAACGTGGTGCTTCCTCTACGGCGGAGCGGAGGACGAGGTCGGCGTGCCCGCCTCACGGGAGGGGTTCGTCCTGTGAGAGGCACGCGTCTTGGGGGTTGCGACGATTCCGCGGGCGGCGGACAGACACCTGCGGATCAAGTGCTGATACGAACCGAGGATCTGTGCACTCACTTCGAAGTCCGATCCGGCTTCGCCGACCGTCTGCTTGGCCGCAGCGCGGGGCGAGTGCGTGCCGTTGACGGGGTTTCCATTGGAATTCGCCGAGGCGAGATCCTCGGGCTCGTGGGGGAATCGGGGTCGGGCAAGACCACCCTCGGGCGCACCATCCTGAAACTGGCCGAGCCAACCTCGGGGCGGATCTGGTTCGAAGGGCGGGACATCACGTCGTATTCCGACGCCCAGATGCGGCCGTTGAGGCTGCGGATGCAACCGGTGTTCCAGGACCCCCACGCGTCTTTGAACCCCGCGATGCAGATCGGTCGGGCCATCGCGCACCCATTGCGAATCCACGGCCTTGAGGGAGGGGAGGACCGGGTCGTCTCGGTCATGCGGAGGGTCGGGCTGTCTCCCCCGGAGAACTTCCTGACCAAGTACCCCTCCGACCTCTCGGGCGGACAGAAGCAGCGCGTCGCGATTGCGCGAGCGATCATCACCAACCCATCGCTGATCGTGGCCGACGAGCCGGTGTCGATGCTCGACATGAGCGTGCGCGCGATGATCCTCGAGCTGCTGCTCGAGCTGCGCGAGGAGTACGGCCTTACCTACTTGTTCATCACGCACGACCTCGCCACGGCCAAGTTCGTCTGCGACCGCGTCGCGATCATGTACCTCGGCAAGGTCGTGGAGATGGGTGCGGCCGCAGAAATATACGCCGAGCCGCGTCACCCCTACACCGGGGCGCTGCTGGCCGCCATTCCCGAGCCGGACCCCACCAGGCGCCTGCCGCGCGAGATTCCCCGAGGCGAGATCCCCGACGCCATCGCGCCCCCGGCCGGCTGCTCCTTCCACCCGCGGTGCCCCAAGGCCTTCGATGCGTGCGGCTGGGAGGCGCGCGACCTCGTGGATCTGATCGAGGATCGGTGGACACGCGTTCCGCCAGAACAGTTCGAGTCGGAGATGGCGATCCTGGGTGAGGTCGGCAAGATGCGGGCGAAAGGGAACATCCTCGAGATCCCGGCGCGCGGACGCGACATCGCATCTATGAAGGCCCTGCTCGACCGTATTCGGGCCGAGGAGGGCGGAGCGCTGTTCGATACCGTGGAGTCGGTGCGTGAACAAGCCAAGGTGCTGGCCGTGAGCTTCCGTGAGGGATATTCGCCGCGGCTGTGCCCCGTGGGCGGCGCGCAGGTCTCCTGCCACCTGTTCGACGAGGATCGCCGGCCCGCTGCTACGCCTTGAACTCCTGAGTGCGACAGAGGATCGAACTGCCCTCTCCCGCTCTATGCTGCCGGCCGACCTCATGCCTTGAGGGCTTCGAGGCTGAAGTCCGGAGCTTGGTCACCTGCCTCTGGTCGGATCCGCACGCTGCACCTTCTCGATCAGCGCCCATGTTCCCGGAAGCAGGCTGCCGGCCAGCAGCAGCTTGAGGGCGTCGCCGACCACGAAAGGCACGAACCCCGCGTACAGCGTTGCGGTGATAGCGCTGCCTCGGAAGGATGCCGGGATGGTGGCGGAACTCCGGAGGGCGTGACCGGCAAAGGCCCACAGCCAGGGCAGACCGGCCGCATAGATCACGAGGTTGGCAAGGATCAGGCCGCCGATGGCCGAGTGGGGGCGCCGGTCCCAACCGCTTTCCGCAAGCCTCCCGGCCAGCCCCGCGGCTAGGACGAAGCCCAGCAGGTAGCCGCCCCGCGGCCCCCAGAGCACCTGGTAGCCGTGCGTGCCTCCGACGAAGACGGGAAGGCCGGCCAGTCCCGCCGTGACGTAGAGGCCCTGGCTGGCCATTCCGCGCCTTGCTCCGAGGCCGGCGCCCATGAGCAGCACCGCGAAGGTTTGACCTGTTACCGGGACGGGCGTGAAGGGAAGAAACACCTTCACCTGAGCCGCCAGCGCGGTTAGAGCCGCACCAGCCACGACGAGGATTGCGCTCATCGCGAACTGGCTTGCGCGGCTCGAAGCCCGCTGATGGAGAACGCCCGTCAGTGTGCCTGCTTCGATCACCCGATCCACCTTCTGGTGGTCGTGCTGGTATCCACTGCAGTTCCCGGAGTTCGCGCCGGGCTCAAACCGGACCTCGCCGGCTGCAAGATCCTACAGTGCCGCCGCTTGGTTCGGGAACGCGAGGCCGGGTCGATCGCCTATCGGGCTAGGATGGGTTGCTCCCAGGCCGGACGGGACGGCGCCTTCCCTTTGTCGAGCATGTCCCGCCAGGCTTCGTCGGTGAGGCGGTCGGCAATCGGTTGTAGGAACTCGTAGTAGCTGTAGACCCCCCCGACGGCGACCTCGAACTTGCCGCCCTCTCCGGGCACCAGCACGTAGAGCCGATCGACGCGGCCAGTCGCCACCTCGACGGCGACGTCTCGGTTCGAGCGATCCTTGCCGCGGAGGATGTCGGCGACGATTGCCGCTTCATCATCGGTCTGGGGGCCCGCGGTCTCTTCAGACAAGGAGCGCTGCGAACCCAGGTCGCAGAAGAGCCACAGCACTTCGAGCGTTCCCCCGATGGAGGAGAGCCTCTTGTTGTCCCCATCGCTGATGGACTTGCCGGCGAGTTCGTCCCGCGCGATGCGGGCGAGCGTGGAGAGCATGTCCGTCAGTTGGGTCATGAGCATGGTCTGTTCGTCCGAGAGGACGAGGCGGTCGCGTATCTGGGTGGCGGCGAGGTTCAGCCTCTCGAAAGCGACCGGGTCGGGCTCCACCCAGTTTCTGGGCGGCGGTGGCAGCTCACCCGCGTCACCCTCCGCGAACGCCTGCTTGGTGTACAGGACCGTGTCGTGCTTGAGCTCGGCGTAGGAACCGAGGCTTGTCTGGAGATCCTTCCGCGCCCAGGCCTCGGAGCGCATGTAGTCGGGGAACGCGATGCCGTGCGGCTTCCACATCGGCTCGAGGGCGTACAACCACGTGTCGTAGACGGTTCTTCCCCACTCATCGAGGGAGCGCTTTGCCAGCAGGGTGCGCATCTCGCTCAAGTGGGAGTCGTATTTGGCGTAGGCGGTCTCGCCCGCGTCCTTCTGGATCCCGTAGGCCAGTGACGATCCGAACGAAGCCGCCAGGTCAAGCGGGGAGGCCAGCATGCGGGGTTTGGACTCGCTTCCGACGTTGGGCGCCATGAGCTGGTCGAAAACGAACGAGTCGAGAACGAAGCGCACGCCCATCACGCGCACGGACGCGTCCAGGGGGTCGATCCGCACGGCTCGAGTCGCGGTCAGGGCGCGGGCGACCTGCGCCACGGCTTCGTCGCCGGCGAAGAGCGTCGCATCCGTGAGTCCCTTAGGGGATACGCTCTTTGCCGCCGCAGCCAACTCGGACGGGGTGTAGTCATCGGCCGATCCCACGAGGAAGGCGGTGGTGTCGTAGATCTGAGCCCACAGCTCGTGGAGCGGTCGGCTTTGAGCGGTGCCCGCCTCGAGGAGTCGGCTCACGAGCAGACCGAGCCTCAGTGACGCGGGGTTGGCGAGGGAGAACTTGGACTGCCCCAACACGGACATGGCTTTGAAGTAGCGTTTGAGGTCTTCGCTTCGGGTGTAGTGACCCCGCGGCACGTAGAGGCTGTAGTCGACCTTGGCATCCAGGATGGGCGAGGTTGCCGGACCAAGGTGGCCATCGATCAGATCGATCTCCTTCTGCGCCTCCGGACCGAGCGGTCGCGCGTCGAGGCCCAGCATCTTCGCGGCCACCTGGACCAGTTGGACGGCCCGGTTGGACGGCCCGGCAAGCGACGACCCCGTGAGTTCGCGCTCCTGGGTTCGCGCCGCTTGAAGCAATCCCCTCACCAATTGCTCGAGTCCCGGCAGCAGGTCGTTGCTCTCCATGTCGCGCAGGATCTTGTCGAACACCAGATGCCAGCAGTGGTAGGCCGTATCGGTGGTGACGAACACGGGGAAAGCTTCGTATTCGGCGTTTTGGTAAGCCTGGTGAAACCTCTTCAGGTCGCTCGGCACGATGGCAAAGCCGTTGGCGGCGAGAGCGCGCGACACCGCGCTCTTGGACACGGTGGGGCGCAATGACTGGGCGACCCAAACTCCGCTCATGGAGTGCGGGGTGGCGGGCCCGTTGTAGGCGATGGCGTCGCTCAGCAGAGGGACTCCCGCGAATCGGCCGGCGCTGGCCGAGGGTCGAACCAGAGGAGTGATCTCGATCGCCGGCTCCGGCGTGACCGTCTGGGACGGGCTCGGAGAGGGATGGGCGGCCGGTTTGCCCTTCCCGCACGAGGAGACGCTGATTGTCAGGAGCCCCAAGACAATCGTGGCTACGACGCGCCGGTTCATGTCGATACCCTCCCTGTCACGATCGGATCGAGGTGTCCATCGAGATCCACGTCCGCGCAGGCGGGCAGGCCCGGGCCCTCCAGGTCGGGAAGGGCGGCAAACCCGAACCCGTTCCACCGCCACGCTCCCGCGCCCACGGTTGGGCCTCCTCGTTGCGCGCCGGGGTCGCGATCCAGATAGGCGACGGCGAGGTCCCCGGTGCAGACCGCGAGCTTGCCGACCGGTCGAGCCACGCTTCCGGCGCCCCACACGTGGTGGAAACTGCCGGTTTGGTACACGCCCACGTGGGCGGTGCGCCCGGCGGGATCCGGCGGGGCGGAGAATGGAGCCGGAGATCCGCGGGACGAACGGCGGAAGCTTGCCACGACCTCTGGGATGCCGTCCCCGGTCACGTCGCCAATCGCGGCGTCCAGGATGAGTGCGCCTTGTCGAACCAGGGGCGAGAGGTTTATCGGCGCGATCTTGCGAGCGGGGTGGACCGGACGGGCGAGTTCCCACCAGCGGCCATCCAGGGCCGCCGCGTCGCCCTTGGGCAGTTGCCATTCCTGGAAATGAACCCGGCGGTCGTGGTGTTCGGTCGCTCCCGTGCGCCACGCGCGCACCCCGTCGGCTGCGGCCAGCACCTCGAGCACGGCGCCCTCGCGCGTTCCCGGGTGGTTCTGGTCGAACAGGAAGTTGCCCAGGCTGGTCGCGACCACGGTCGGCCGTCCCTTGGCGCCGCTCAACAGGGTGATCGGCTGAACGACGTGAGGACCGTGACCCCAGACGACGTCGGCGCCCCAGTCGGCGAGCCGGCGCGAGATGCCGGCAATGAAGGGATCGGCAACCGGGCGGTATTCCCCTCCGCCGTGCAGTCCGACCACAACGATGTCGGACGAGGCTTTCGCCAGGCGAACCGCCTCGCGCGCCCGGGTTTCGTCCCAGAGGGCCACTCCCGGGCTGTGCTCGCCGGCGGGCAGTCCTTGCCCCGTCGCGTCGAAGGCCAGCAAGGCGATCCGCAATCCCCCGCGCACGAGGACCCGAGGAGCCAGGGCCGAGCCGCGATCAGCTCCGCCCCCGACGGGAACGATGCCGGCTTTCTTCAAGGTCGCGACCGTGTCCAGCACCGAGGCGGGTCCCGCGTCTCCCGCGTGGTTGTTGGTCACGCCCATGGCGTCGAAGCCGGCTTTGACCAGCAGGGAAGCCGTCTCGGGTCTTGCCTCCAGAGCATTCGGGTTGGCCGCGAGGTGTGGCCTGGAAGTCAAGGGGGACTCGAGGTTGGCGACGGCCAGATCCGCGCCGGACACCACCGAGTGCACGTCCGCGAATAGCCCGAGCGGGTCGGCCTCCGCGACCTTGCCCACCCCGCGGCCCAGCATCACATCACCCGCGAACAGCAAGCGCACGGTGGCGGCCCGGGCTGCGGGAGATCGGCGCTCCGGGACGTGAGCGGGCTGTACGGCGAACACGAGCAGCAGCAAGGCCCCGGCGAGCACTCTCATCAGGCGAACATACGTGGGTGCCGATGGAGCGTCAACGATTGCGGATCAAGGCATGAACCCCAACCTCGAGACGGGCATCCATTGCGGCTGATGTGCGGTCTCGGGGCTGTAGAATCCCTGCCAACAACTCGGTCGTGCCTGACGACTCCCAGTGAGGACGGTGGCCAGGAAACCGTGAGCGGATTGGTTCTCTACAGCGTGGACGAGGTCTACGTGGATGCCCCGCCCCAGGCCGTCTACGACGTCTTGGTGAAACCGGCGGAGTACTCGAGCTGGTGGCCCGCCGGCGCCGGCGAAGGTGGGACGGTGGAGGTGGGAACCATGTTCCGGCTCCACGTGCGCCCGCCCGGTTTTCTTCGCCGCCGCCAGCGATTCGAGGTAAACGTGACCGGGATGCGCCCGGGGGCGGGTTTCGAAGTTCGCTACGCTGGTTGTCTGACGGGTCGCAGCGAGTGGTACTTGGAGCCGTTCAAACAGGGCACGGTGATCCACTACTTCATCGACGTCGAGGTCGGCGACGAGCGGCTGCGGCGGCTGCAGAAGCGGATCATCCGCCACCGGTTCGCGATCAAGCGCGGGATGAATGGCCTGAAGGACCGTCTGGAGGCCGGTAGTTGAGATGCCCGTCGTGCGGGGCGGCAAACCCGGATGAGGCTTCGTGGTGTGGGCTCTGTTTCGCCGATTTGCGTCCGGCACCGGTCGAGCCGGAACCACCGACGGCAGAGACCGAGGATGCCGTAGTCTTGGTTGCGGCACCCGAGTCCTTGCAGGTGGCCGCTGCGGCCGCTCTGGACGCAAGAACCCCGCCGGGGGCCGAGGCGATCGAAGCGGTGGGAATCGAGGCTGCCGGGGGAGCGGTGCGCCGCGTCGGTGACCGCCTCGAATGGATCTGCGCGACTTGCGCGACCGTCAACCCCATGGACAGCCTCACGTGCACGGTGTGTGGCGCTTCGTTGGCAGAGCTATTCAAGACCGAGGGGTCCGAAGGGTCGGAGGCCGGGAAGAAGGACCCGGAGATCGCCACGATCCTCTCGGCCATACTGCCCGGCGCGGGACACTTCTACGCCGGCCGACACGGGGATGGGTTCGCCCGAGCAGTGCTGTTCCTGACGTCGTTCGGATTCGGGATCGGGTTGCTGGCACAGACCTCGGGCAAGAAAGGCGCCGGCCTGGCTCTGGTGGTCGAAGTTCCCTTCTTCCTTGCGGCGCTTGGGATCTGGGCTGTGACTCTGGTGGACGCGCGCTCGGCTACCAGGGGTGGGCGACAGATCATCACCACCCAGATCCTCTTCTACACCACGCTGGCGCTGACCGGGTTACTCGTGCTTGGAGTGCTCGTCTTGGCGATGAAGCTGTCTGGATCAACGCTGACTCCGGCGACCGATCTGGTCGGCCCGACCATCACGGTGGCACCCGGCTAGACGATCCGAGATGAGGTCTCTTCCGGTGCGACAACTCCACCGGAGGCGGGGAGGAGACCCGCGATTGGAGGCGCTACAGCCGGGTGTCCCCCAGGTGGCTGGGCACGAGGTCCAGCAGTTCCGGCAACGACTGGATCACCGCATCGGCCAATCCTTGACCGTCCTCTTCCTGGCGGAACTGCCGTGTCAGGACCGCCAGGCGCATGCCCACCCGACGCGCTCCCACGATGTCGTCTTTGACCCGGTCTCCGACGAAGATCGCCTCGTCGGCGGACACGCCAAGCCGGCCCAGCACGTGCTGGAAGATCCGGGGGTGCGGCTTGCGCACGCCGACCTCCGAGGAAAATGCCTCGGCCGAGAAGAAGTGAGACAGGCCGAGCCGTGCCAGATCTGCGCGCATGTACTCGGCGAGGAAGTGGGCGTTGGAGACGATGCCCAGCCGGAAGCCGCGCTCGCGAAGCTCTTCGAGTGTCGAGGAGACCAGAGGATCGGGCTGCAGTGAGCCGGACACGGCGGAGTGGTCCAGCGCCACGGCCTGGATGATCGTCTCGCGAGGCAGGTCCAACCCAAGGCGACGGAACGATGAGTCGATGGTGGCGATCACGTCGAGCTCCTCGAGGTCCCTCTCCTCGTAGGAGCGCTCGACCGCGGCGTCCACGGCCAGGGCCACGTGCTCGATCAGTGCGTCCACATCGGGGGCGGTGGCCTCGGCGGTGGAGCAGAGCAACTCCCGGATGCGCCCGTAGGCCTCGTGCAGCGCCTCCTCGGTCCGAACGAAATCCACGAGGGTGTGGCCGTAGTCGAACAGGATCGCGCGGATTCCGTCCATCGGGCCTCCTCTCGAGAGTCGAGCGAGCCGGTGCCGAGCAGAGGCGCCAGTGTACTAGTACTCGCCCCCGAGCGAGTTGGCGGTTCGAGTGGGCGTGGAGGAGGTCGGTGGACGCAGGCGTTCATGGGTGATGACGCGCATGCAGCGGTGGCCGGCCGGGTACAGGGAGTAGGCTAAGTGCTCGCCCCGGCAGATACGCTCACATTCGAGCGCCCCCGCATCCCCGATGGCGGCGTTGCTCGTCGGTTGCATACCTACAGGTATGCGCCCTCCTCGCGGCCTTGCCCTCGGGGCGCGGTGACGCTCTCGGTCGTGAACGTACTTGCGGGGGCGAGCACTTGGCGGCGCGGGCATGGGCCTGCGGACTGCGTGGGCGCAAAGACAGACGGATCTCGGGAGGAGGGAGCGCGCGTGGCCGACCGGGCGGAAGGTAGCATCTCGATCCAGGCAAGTCCCAAGGAGATCATGGCCGTGATCTCCGACTTCGATACCTACCCGGAATGGATTGGGAACTTGAAGAGCGTCGAGGTCTTGGAACGAGACTCCAAGGGGCGTGCGAGTCGCGTGGCGTTCAAGGTGGATACCAGGGTTCTCTCGGCCTCATACACTCTGGACTACGCCTACCGTCCGCGGAACGCCGGAGTGGACTGGACCTATGTCGAGGGAACCCTACGAGATCTCGAAGGTTCCTATGCGCTGGAGCGAGACAATGGCGACGGCACTCGCGTGACCTACTCGATATCGGTGGACACCGGCTTTCCGATTCCGGGCATCATCAAGCGCAAGGCCGAGAAGGTGGTCATCTCGACGGCTCTCCATGAGCTGAAGCGGCGCGTCGAGGGCTGAGTAGCGGAGTTGGTTGTTCCGGGATTGCCCGGTCGCCCGTAGCTCGCCGCCGCTGGTGGCGCGTCGAGGGCTGACTAGCGGAGTTGGTTGTTCCGGGATTGCCCGGTCACCCGTAGCTCGCCGCCGCTGGTGGCGCGTCGAGGGCTGAGTAGTGGAGTTGGTTGTCCGCCTGAATCGGGCCGGGGTATGGTGAGGCCTCTTCTGTACGCGGGACCGCTGCATGTGAGGTGACTGTTTGCGGATCGTGCTGTTCACCGGCAAGGGCGGGGTCGGCAAAACGACCATCGCTGCGGCCACCGGCGTGCGCGCGGCCGGCGCGGGTCTTAGAACCCTGGTCATGTCCACCGATCCGGCGCACAGCCTTGCCGATGCCCTTGACGTCGAGTTGGGGTCCGACGCGAGCGAAGTGGCGCCTGGTCTTTGGGCTGAGCAGGTAGACGCCCAGGCCCGACTGGAACAGAACTGGCGTGAGATCCAGGAGTACATGGTCGCCCTGCTCAACTGGGGCGGCGTGGAGGCCATCGAGGCGGAGGAACTCTCGGTGCTTCCCGGGCTGGACGAGATCTTCAGCCTGATCGACATCAATCGTCACGAGCAGTCCGGCGAGTACGACTTGCTGATCGTCGATTGCGCTCCAACGGCCGAGACGCTGCGGCTGCTTTCCCTTCCCGATGCGCTGAACTGGTACATCCAGCGGGTGTTTCCCAGCGGACGACGGCTTGCCTCGGTGATCCGCCCGGTGACCAAGCGGATGGGCAGCCTGCCCCCGATCGCCGAGGATCGCGTTTTCGCGGCGGTGGAGAGGCTGTATCGAAATCTGGAGCGCGTGCGAGTACTGCTTTCTGAGCCCAGAACCTCAACGGTTCGCCTGGTGGTCAACCCCGAGAAGATGGTCATCGCGGAGGCCCGGAGAACCTTCACTTACCTGGCGCTGTTCGGCTACCGGGTGGATGCGGTGGTGGTCAATCGCTTGTTGCCCGACGACGTGACGGACCCGTACTTCAAGACCTGGAAGCGCATCCAGGCCAAGCACTTCGAGACGGTCAAGGAGGCGTTCTCCCCGGTGCCGATCCTGACGGCGAGGCTTCACCAGCGGGAGATCGTGGGGCCCAAGCTGCTGGGTGAGATGGCCGGGGAGATCTACGGGGATCTGGACGCGGCCGCCGTGCTCTACGAGGACCAGCCGATGAGCATCCAGGAGGAGCCGGACGGCTTCCTGCTGACGTTGCGTCTGCCGTTTGCGCAGAAGGGGGAAGTGGACGTCTCGCGCCGGGGTGACGAGATGTTCGTGCGGTTGGGTGGCCACAAGCGCATATTCTTGCTGCCACACGGTCTTCGCCGCTGTGAGGTCAAGCAGGCTTCACTGCGCGACGGCGAACTGGAGATTCGATTCGTCAAACCGGCACGCGAGGAGACCGGCGAGCCGGAGCGCGAGAAGCGAGCGCGGTCCGCAAGGCGCCAGAAGCGGTAGGCATACCAGGAGGCGAGGATGGCCAAGGACGGGCAGAAGAAGGCGACGCCGTCGGGGGATGAGGCCCGCGTTTCCGGGGGGCACGCGACCGGCAAGTCGCCCGAGTGCCTCATCTGTCCGTTCGGGCTGGCCTACATGTTCATGAAGGAGGCCGGTCCCGAGGTGATGGAGCACCTGCTCAAGGCCGGCTTCGAGGTCTATCAGGCAGGCAAGGCGTTCATGGACGTGCAGGGCCGTCACTGGGACCAGGCCCACGGATTGCAGCGGATCCCCGTCGACTAGTCCGCCGGGTCTTGAGGAGGTCTGTTGGTGGGGGCAATGCTTGCGATTGGAGTGGACGTCGGGGGGACCAAGATTGCCGCAGGAGTTGTGGACTCCGACGGCAACATTCTGGAGTCGGGCAGCGTGGCGACTCCCCGAGGCGACGGCGAGGCAACCGCTCAAGCCATATTCGCGGCCGTTGACGGCCTTCGCGCCAAGTATGAGGTCTCCGCGATCGGCGTGGGTGCCGCCGGCCACGTCACCTGGCCCGATGGCTGCATCCGCTACGCACCCAACATCGCTTACCGCGACTTCGCTCTGGGGCGGATGCTGCGCGAGCGCACGGGCTTGCCCTGCGCCGTCGACAACGACGCGGCTGTTGCGGCTCTCGCCGAGCATCGCCTCGGCGCCGGTCGTGGCGTCAACGACTTCGTGCTGGTCACCGTGGGCACGGGCATTGGCGGCGGGCTAGTACTGGGTGGACGCGTGTACCGAGGTGCCCGCGGCTTCGCGGCGGAGGTCGGGCACATGGTCGTGGCCGGGGACGGACCGGAGTGCGCGTGTGGGCGTCGGGGCTGCTGGGAACAGCTTGCCTCCGGGACCAGCCTCGATCGGCTGGCTCGGGAGGCCGTGGCGGCGGGTAGGGGTGCGGCCATCCTGGACGCGGCCGGCGGAGATCCCACCCGGGTCGCGGGATTGGCGGTGTTCGAGGCGGCAAGCGCGGGGGACCCCGTGGCCGTCTCTCTCTTCGCTGAGGTCGGCGGCTGGTTGGGCCTGGGTCTGGGGAACCTGGCCAACATTCTGGAGCCGGCGCTCTTGATCGTGGGCGGGGGGTTGGTCAAGACGGGAGATCTCCTGCTGGAGCCGGCGCGTCAAGCCCTTCCGCCGTTTGCCAAGGCCAACGCCGAATTCGGCTACTTCAAGCCGATCCCAATCGTCCCGGCGGAACTGGGACAGGAGGCCGGACTCGTGGGTGCGGCGCTGCTGGGTCTGGCCGAAGGAATGGCGTAGGTGCCAACAGCGTTTGACCTGACGACGCGGACAGACGAGCCCTGCGTCAGACAAGCGTTCGAGCATTGACGTCGGAGCCGGTTGCGCTTGGCCGACGGGATCGCTCGGGGAGCCAGTTCGATCCGGAGGTGGTCGAATGAGCGGGGCCTTTCCTCACGTTGGGGTGATGCTTCCGCAGTTCCGGGGCGAGACCGGGTCTCTGATCGATGCCGTCCAGGAAGCGGAGGAACTTGGCTTTGCGTCGGCGTGGGTCATCGACCACCTGAGCGCCCCCGGCGCCGATCCTTCTCGCCCGATCCTGGAGTCCTGGACCGCCCTGGCTCTTCTGGCGGTTCGTACCTCTCGGATCGGCGTCGGCACCCTTGTCACCCGTGCGGGTTTGCGCCGGCCGGGCATTTTGGCCAAGGCGGCGGCCACACTCCAGCAGGCTTCCCGAGGGCGGCTGACTGTGGGCGTCGGCATTGGAGACGCCACTAACCGTGGGGAGAACTTCGCCTACGGATATGACTTTCCCGGGCCCGCGGAACGCGACCGCCGGCTGGAGGAGACAGTCGAGGCCCTGAGGTCGCAGCCGCTCGGAGGGCCGAGCGCAGGCCGAGTGCCGGTCTGGGTGGGCGGCAACGCCCGAGCGCGAGTGGATGTGGCAGCCAGAATCGCGGACGGATGGAACAGTTGGGGTCTGCCGGCCGCGGAGTTCGCCGGGCGGGCGCGCTTGCTGGAGCAGGCTGCGCTCGCCGCCGGGCGGCCCGGCGTGAAGGCGACCTGGGCCGGGCAGGTGCTGATTGCCGAGGATGACGCGGAGGCGAAACGGGCTCTCGCGACCTGGAGCCAGGGGCGAGATCCGGGTGCCGTCGCGGGGGTGATCGCCGGAGGGCCGGAGGAGGTTGTGGCCGGTCTTGGCGCGCTCGCGGATGCCGGCGCCGCCGTTGTCGTCTGCTCGTTCGTCGGACCGCTCGCCGGGCGGGGCAGGCAGTTTCTCGCTGCGGCTCTCCAATGACCTACCCCCACTGGGTAGGTCAACCCGACGCGATGCGCACTACACTGAGCTTGGGGCGGGGGCCCGGGTCGATTGGTCCGGGCCGAGAAATCAGTAGGGTTTGCCGTTCGCCGGGGAAGGAGGGCGGGTGTCTCGCCGGATCGTGATCATGGGTGCTGCCGGGCGCGACTTTCACAACTTCAACACCGCTTTTCGAGACGATCCTTCCGTTGAGGTCGTCAGCTTCACCGCAACTCAGATCCCCTTCATCGCCGGACGTCTCTACCCACCGGAGCTTGCCGGCGCGCTCTATCCGCGAGGCATACCCATCGTTGTCGAGGAGGAACTGGAGCGGGTGCTCGTGGACGCGCGGGTGGACGAGGTGGTGTTCGCCTACTCCGACGTCTCCCACGTCCAAGTGATGCACTTCGCTTCGCGCGTGCTGGCCTGCGGCGCCGACTTCAGGCTCATGGGTCCGAATGCGACGATGCTGCGGGCCGATGTGCCGGTGGTGGCGGTGTGCGCAGTGCGCACGGGCGCGGGCAAGAGCCAGACGACCCGTAGAGTGGTCAACGTGCTGCGCGAGGCGGGTCTGAAGGTGGTTGTGGTGCGCCATCCCATGCCGTACGGGGACCTGGCCCAACAAGCCTGCCAGCGTTTCGCCTCGATGAGGGATATCGAGGATGCCGGATGCACGATCGAGGAGCGTGAGGAATACGAGCCGCACCTTGCGGCCGGCACTGTGGTCTACGCGGGAGTCGACTATGCGCGCGTCCTGGCTCGGGCGCAGGCTGAGGCGGAAGTCCTGGTCTGGGACGGCGGCAACAACGACCTGCCCTTCTATCGTCCCGATCTCCACCTGGTGGTGGTGGATCCCTTGCGGGCCGGTCACGAACGGGCCTACCACCCGGGTGAGGCCAACGTGCGTCTGGCCGACGCCGTGGTGATCAACAAGGTGGATTCGGCCGAACCCGGCAAGGTTGCTTCTGTCGAGGTCAGCGTTCACGAGCTGAATCCGCGCGCCGTTGTCGTCCGGGCCGCTTCCCCGGTGACCGTTGAGAACCCGGACCAGATCCGCGGGGCACGAGTGCTCGTGGTCGAGGATGGCCCGACGCTCACCCACGGCGGAATGGAGTTCGGCGCCGGAGTCGTGGCGGCGAGCGCGCATGGGGCGAGCGAGATCGTCGACCCGCGACCCTACGCCGTGGGTTCCGTCGCCGAAGCCTACCGGCGCTTCGCTCACTTGGGACCGGTGCTGCCGGCCATGGGATACCGGGCCGAGCAGTTGCGTGAGCTCGAGTCCACGATCAACGCCACTCCGGCCGACCTGGTGTTGGTGGCCACGCCGGTGGACCTGCGGCGCCTGATCGACATCCGTACGCCGGCCTTGCGAGTCTCCTACGAGCTGGCCGAGATCGGCCACCCGAACGTGGCGGACCTGCTGGAGCCGGTGGTGGCCGCCGCGTTGAAGGCGAGAACGCGATGATAGAAGGTCGAGCCGGTGGTGCCCGCGATAGAGGTGAAGAGGCGACGACCGGCGCCGCGCCGGAGCAGCCGGCTTCGCGGGCGTGGTCTCGATGATGCCGGGGGCGGTAGGGCCGTGAAAGTTGTTGCGGCGCTCGGAGGCAATGCCATCCTCCATCCGGGAGAGAAAGGGACCGCGGCCGAACAGCTACGCGTGGTCGAGGAGACCGCCGAGCACCTGGCCGATCTGGTGGTCTCGGGTGTGGATCTCGTTATCACGCACGGAAACGGCCCGCAGGTCGGCCGGCTGCTGCTCCAGAACGAAGCGGGCGCCCACCCCGAGGAGGGCTCGCCCGTGGAACCGGTTCCTGCCATGCCACTGGATGTGCTCGTCGCCGAGACTCAGGGCCAGATCGGCTACATGCTCCAGATCGCTCTGGACAACGCGCTGCGCCGGCGCGGCTCGCGCAAACCGGTGGCAAGCCTGCTCACCCAGGTGATCGTGGACGCGAACGACCCTGCCTTCAGCAATCCCACCAAGCCGATCGGGCCCCTCTACTCGCATGCGCGGGCAAGACGGATCTCGGGTACCACCGGTGTTCTGTTCGTGGAGGTCGGCGGCGGCAAGTGGAGGCGAGTCGTCCCTTCGCCCAAGCCTCTGCGCTTCGTCGAGGAGGACACCATTCGCGCCGTCGGTGCGGAGGGCGTACTGCTGGTGGTCTCCGGCGGCGGGGGAATCCCGGTGGTGGAGGTGGAAGGGCGTGGTCAGAGGTGCCTTCGCGGCGTGGAAGCCGTTGTTGACAAGGATCTCTCGGCCGAACTGCTGGCGCGGCTGTTGGGCGCCGACCTGTTGCTGATACTCACAGACGTCGAAGCCGTCTATCTTGAGTTCGGCACCCCTCAGGCGTGCGCTATCGGTAGGATGAGCCTTGACGAAGCCCGAGAACTGTTGGCGACGGGCCGGTTTCCGGAGGGCAGCATGGGGCCCAAGTTCCAGGCTGCCGTCGGGTTCGTGGCCGGAGGCGGTGGACGAGCCGCGATCACCTCGCTCGCGCGGGCCGCGGATGCGGTGTGGGGTGACGCGGGAACCCAGGTGGTGAGCTGAACCATGGCCAGACTGCGGGTGGTGGCCTACAACATCCAGGGCGCTCGAGCGGGGATTCCGGCGGTCGCCGGAGTTATCGAGTCGCTGACTCCGGACGTCGTGTGTCTGAACGAGGCGCCCGGCTGGTGGGGGACGCGCAAATTGGCGCGCCGGGTGGGGCTTCGGGTAGTGGTCGGGGTAAAGGAAGACCTCCGCAACGTGGTACTCGTAAACAACCGCCTTCGTTCCACTTCTTTGGGTGTGCGCCGGTTCTCGCGTACGCAGGGGCTTCCCCCGCGGGGCTTCGCCGAGGCCGTGCTCGGCTTCGGTTCCACACCCCTGGCGGTGCTGTGCGCGCACCTTGGACTGGTGGGCGAAGAGAGGCTCGGCCATGTGCGGGAACTTCTCGGCGCGATTCGTACGCTCGGCATGCCGGCGATCGTAGCGGGAGACTGGAACGAGGGCCCGATGGGAGTGGCCGCGGGGGCGACATCTGAGGTCCTGGCCGACACCTTCGGGCTGGTGGGCGCCGGCAAAGGATTCACCTATCCCAACCCCGAGCCCAGCTCTCGGATCGACTACGTCTTCGCATCCGCGCCGCTGCGCGTGGAGGCATGCTTCGTCCCGGACAGCCTGGAGGCCTCGGCGGCTTCGGACCACCGGCCCGTGGTGGCCGACTTGGAGGTGGGCTAGTGTAGTGCGTCCGAATTCGCCGTACACATCGAGGGCGCGGGTGCGCCCGAAGCGCAGGGCACGACACACAACGCCGCGATTCGGGATGCAGACGCGACCGAATGTAGGGGAACTTCGGACGCACTACACTGGGGGCCGTTCGGACGGGCCGGTGGGACTTCATCCACGACTGTGTAACGCCAGGAGGCGAGCATGACCGATCAACGCGGAAACGAGGCCGAGTCGAGAGCCTACTTCGAAGTCCTGGACTCTCGGGACACCGAGACCCTCAGGGAATGGGCCTTCAATCTTGCGGAGCACCGGGTGGACGTGGGGTTCTTCTGGGGCTTGGCTCGGCACGTTCCCGTCGCCGCCTCGTTGGCCGCCAACGAGCCGATTGCCGCTCCAGGCAAAGCGATAGCCGACGCGATCGAGTTCTTTCGGGAGATCCGGGGCGAGCACGATGAGTCCGTGGAGCCCTTGCTGCGGGCGGCCTACCTCGACTACCTGGTTGCCCACATGGGTGTGCGTCGCTATGGGGGTGTGGACTAGTGTAGTGCGTCCGAAGTTCCCCTACATTCGGTCGCGTCCGCATCCCGAATCGCGGCGTTGCTCGCTCCCGCAGCGGGAGTCAGGATCCGGCCAGCGAGCGCGCGAACTCCAACGACTGGCCGAAGATCTGCGTGCGATCATTGTCCAGCGTGGCCACGTGGTAGGAGTCCTCCAGCCAGGTCGTCTTGACGTCGTTGGAGGAGACCTTCGAGGCGATCAGGGCGGCGTTCTCCGGTTCGACCACATGGTCCTCGCGTGAGACGAAGATGCGCAGGGGTTGATGGATCTTGTCCAGTTCCGAGTGGACGAGCTTCTGAAGCTGCACGAACGAGGCCAGCGCCTTGAGCGGGACCCTGTCGTAGGCAAGCTCCTTGAAGTCGTGACCCTTGACGTCGTTGCCCACGCCCTTGACGGACGGCACGAGGAGCTTCAGCGGGCCCAGGATCTTCAGCCGCGGATCCTTCGACACCACCGAGGCGTTGACCAGCACGAGGCCTTTGACCCGGTCGGGGTTGGTGGCCGCCAGATGCAGGGTCAGGGTCCCGCCCATGGAAAGTCCCATGACGACCACGGTGGGGCAGTGGGCGCTCAGGTCTTCCAGCGCCCCCTGCGCGGTCGCGACCCACTCCGGGTAGTTCCTGGCGGCGAGATCCTTCCAGTTGGTTCCGTGGCCGGGTAGCAGGGGACAGGAAACCGTCAGGCCGGCGTCGCGAAGGAACTCACCCCACGGGTGAAGGCTCTGTGGGTTGCCGGTGAACCCGTGGACCAGCAGCACTCCAAGTTTGCCGCCCTTGAACGAGAAGGGTTCCGCGCCGGGCATGACGTCCATCTGGGCTCCTCTCTCTGTGCCCCAATCCACAGGTGCGGCCCCATTATCGCCCCCCCAGCAACCGTCGTTTCTCTCCCGAAGGGCAAGATCTCGACGCGGAGGGCAAGGGCCCCGTTCTGTTCCTCCGGCCGGCGAAACAGGTTAGAGTCGTGCCGGGAGAAGGGAGCGGGGCTTCTTGCTGTATTGGGTCATCAAGGCAATCCTCAAACCGGTTGCCCGTGTGCTCTACCGGCCCTGGGTGGAGGGCATGGAGAACCTGCCCAGGAAAGGCCCGGTCATCCTGGCGGCAAACCACGTCTCCTTCCTGGACTCGATCTTCGTTCCTCTTGTGCTGCCCAGACGGATCACCTATGTGGCCAAGGCCGACTACTGGAAGAGGGCCTGGACTCGCTGGTTCTTTGCCGCCGTGCGTCAGATCCCCATGCCACGCGAGGGAGGAGAGGCGTCCGAGCGAGCTCTGCGAGCGGGGATGAGGGTCCTGCGCTCCGGCGAGATCCTGGGCATCTACCCCGAAGGAACGCGCAGCCCAGACGGGCGGCTGTATCGCGGTAAGACGGGTGTGGCAAGGTTGGCGATCCGCACCGGTGTGCCCGTGGTGCCGGTGGGGGTTATCGGAACCAGACAGGTGATGCCTCCCGGCAAGTATGTGCCGCGGCTCAGCCGAGTGGGCGTGCGCATCGGCAAGCCGCTGGATTTCAAACGCTATGCTGGACGCTCAGGTGACCACTTCGCGCTTCGCTCGGCCACCGACGAGGTCGTCTTCGAGATCATGCTGCTCTGCGGCCAGACTTACTGCGACGAATACGCCGATGTGGTCAAGAAGGCGATAGCGGGCTCCCGCAGCGCTGCGATCGAAGCTCTGGCCTCCGCGATCCCTCGCGCTCGCCCCGGCTATCGCGCTCGCCCTCGAGGGCGCGTCGAAACCGCGCGCCGGGGCAGGAAACCCTAGGCGAGTTTGGCCGTGAGGAATGCGCCGAACGCGATGGGAATCCTGACGCATGTGGCGATGGTTCACCGCCGGGGGATTTGACAGGGCCCCGCGCTTGACCAAACCTGACTCGAGCACTGCGGCATCATGAGGGTTCTTGGGCAAGCCTTGGCGTTCGCTCCGGGCCCAACAAGACCGGCAAGGCCGCGGGTCCTGAGCGAGCCCCGATAGCGAGGTGCGTGCATGAGCCGTTTCGGTAGCTGGTCGGAGGAGCAGGGCCTTCCGGTGTTTGCCTACCAGGCAGACCACGAAGCCTTGCCGGAAGCCGAATGGGATCCCATCACAGAGCCAAAGACCCGAAGGCACTGGCTGTCGATCGGCAACCGGCGGATCTTCGCCGTGGTGGCCAACGACGGCACGGTGGGATTGCTGGACGAGCACGACGGGATTCGCTGGCTCGTCGCTCCCGACCCTGAGGGCAGCGGTGTATCTATTGTGGAGGAACTCGACGGTGCCCGGTGGGGCAGCGCGTTCTCCGATCGGCCGCAGGGGTCGGTCCCCGTGCGCACCTTCGGCCCCACCTGGTTCACGGTGTCTGCGCAGAGCGCGGGATTGCGTTTGGAGCGAACGCTGCTATGCCCCGAGGGAGAGGCGCCCTGGGTTCTGGTGCGCGTGAGGCTTTCCTCGGTTGACGGACGGCCTTACGCGATGCGCCACATCGAGGAATGGGCGCTTCGGCCGCGGTTCGCCAATTTCCTCGGCACGACCGAGTCGCGCCGGGAAGCCGCCCAGCGCAGCGTGCGATTCGATGTGCGCAGCGAGGGTGCCGGGCTGCGCGCGGTGGAGGAGCGGCTGGAAGCGGCTGCCGAGTATGAAGCCTGGCCGTTGCGGCAGGTATTCGGTCCGCCTCTGACGCTTCGGCTCGACGCGGTTGGGAACACCAAGGCAGAGCCCACCTCCGACGGCGAGGCTCACCCGGTGCTGCGCCTGGTCACGGCTGTGGAGGTTCCGGCGGGCGGAAGCGTGGATCTCTGGTTCCGGTTCGGGGTCGACGACAACTCGGCCGTGCCAGACCCGAAGGCGCTTTTCGATTCATCCATCAGGGCGCTGGCTTCCCGTCTGCCCAAGGCCGAAGCCGACCGGGCCCGCTTTGCCTCTCGTGAAATCCCGTGGCACGCGGCGATCCTGACCGGCGGCTCATGCGCCGATGGGCTGCTGGGTAACCATACGTTGAATCAGGGCTCGGCCTACATGTACTCGATCGGCTTCAACGGCGCCGCCCGTGACCCGTTCCAGCATGCCTTGCCCCTGGTGTACTGCGAGCCGGACCTGGCTCTTTCGGTGCTGCGCAACACCTCCTCGTGGGCAAAGCCCGACGGTGACATCCCCTACGCGCTGGACGGATCCAAGAAGCCGTTCACGATCATGTGGGAGCCCTCCGACCAGGCCCTGTGGTCGATGTGGCTGGCGGCGGAGTACGCCGCGGCCACCGGAAACCTTGCCGCTTTCGATGCGGAGGTGCCCTACCACCCGGCATGGGTGGCCGAGCCCGTGGCTCTGCGAGAGCACCTGAGCCGGCAGTTCCGGTTCTTTGTGGACGGGGTCGGCCTGGGCGAGGGCGGGCACGTGCGCATACGCAACGCCGACTGGAACGACATGGCGATCGTGGACTGCGGGACCGACCGGGACACGATGATCGCCGAGGGCGGGTCGGTGCTGAACTCGGCCATGGCCGCCTGGGTGCTTCCGGTGTATGCGGGCCTGTGCGACCGGTTGGGCGAGCGCTCGCAAGCCGGCGAGGCCCGGGCGCTGGCCGTCCAGCTTCGCGAGAAGGTGGCGGGTGAGTGGAACGGCCGCTGGTTCCGGCGCGCTCTGGCGCCGGGTGGTCACGTCGTGGGGGATAAGGACTGCTGGCTCGAGGTGCAGCCCTGGGCGATCTTGTGCGGGGCCGCGGACGAGCGGCAATCGCGCGAGTTGCTGGCCACGATAGACGAACTGCACCGGGCCGGTTCTCCATTGGGGGCGCGCGTGCGCTGGCCCGTTGCCGCGGCCGACGCGGAGACCGGGCTGACCAGCCAGGTCGGCAATGCCACCAGCGGCGGCACCTGGTTCTCGATCAACATGACGCTGGTCTGGGCGGCCGCGAAGCTCGACCCGGCCCTGGCTTGGGATGAGTGGCGGCGCATGAGCCTGGCCGCGCACACCGAGGCCTATCCCGCCATCTGGGAGGGGACGCTGTCGGGTCCGGACTCGTTCAACTCTCCCGAGTCCATGCGTCCCGGCAGGACCTGGGCCGCCGCGGAGATTCGCTCCGCCATGCAGGCGTTCCCGGTCAACAACCTGCACTCGCACTGCCAGCCCTTGCTCTCGTATCTGCGCCTGCTCGGCGTGGAGCCGACCGAGGAGGGCTCGCTGCGGGTGGGCGCCGGCACCGGAGCGTCTTTCGCGAGCCGCACCTTCGAAGTCCGCGCGGACGGCTCCGGGCGATTGTCGGCTCTGGGCCCGGTCACGGTGGAAAACTCTCGGGGCAAGGTCGAGGCCGGGCCGGGAGAGGCGACCTGGTAGTGGTTCGGGCGAGCGAACGTCCCACGGTGGGCCAGGCGGCGGTGACACGGAACGTCCCCGGGGGCTTGTAGGGGGCCTGGATGAATTGACCCGCAAGGCTGCCGGTGTCAGTCTGTTCCCCGCGCCGGAGCCCGACCTGGCTTGGCTGGATTCACCCTTTGGGCGGCGCAGCTGCGATCCGAGTTCGATCCGCAGAAGGGGGAAGGAATGCGCAGGAATCCGGGGGTCTGGATTGCCGCACTGGTGGCCATTGCGGTGATGACTGCTGGTTGTGGGACGCAGAAGATGGGCGACAACGGGGGAACCTCGACTGAGACCGGGGCCGCTTCGTCCCTACCGGCCGGTGACCTTCTCACCGAGGCGGCAACCGGCGAGGCGTCTCCGGGCGCCACTGTCGCGGGGACGCTCTCGGGCGCGCGAACTTCGGGCGCGCCGACTCAGGCTGGGGGCAGCTCTGCCGTGGCCCGCACCGCTTCCGACCGGGGAGTCACCAAGGACCAGATCACCCTGGGCATCCTGGCGACCAATGAGGCGACGTTCTCGTCGCTTGGCTACACCTATGAGGGCAAGAAGCACGAGCAGGTAATCAAGCCCTTCGTCGACGAGATCAACGAGCGCGGCGGCATCAACGGCCGCAAACTCGTGGTCAAGATCACTCGCTACAACCCGCTGGTGACCGACGAGATGAACTCCGCCTGCGTCGCTCAAGCCGAGGACCTCAAGGTCTTCGCCTCGATCTCGCCGGCCGGATTCTGGGGCGACGCCGAGGTGTGCATGTCCACCAAGGGGACACCGCTCGTGACGGGCAACAACTCTTCGGCCGACACCAACTACCGGCGCGAGAAAGGCTGGACCCACCAGACTCTGATGACCAAGGACCGCATGGCCAAGGACTGGGTCGACTGGATGATCGCGACCGGACAGGCGAGCCCCAAGAACAAGAACGGCGTCGTGTACACCGACGTCCCCGAGGACCGCCAGTTCGTCAACGAGGTCTTCATCCCCTACATGAAGCAGCGCGGGCTCAAGATCACCGACGTCATGGCTTTCAGTTACAGCGGTCCGAGCGCCGACACCAGCGCCACGGAGGCTTCCAGCGGGGTACTGAAGTTCAAGGCCGACGGGGTGGACCTCGTCTGGCCGGTGACCAACTTCCTGCAGTGGTACCTGTTCCTCCAGCAGGCGGATGCCGCGGCCTACCATCCCAAGTACAGCGGGACGGACCTGGGTTTGATCTCCACCGATGCCACCAGCATGTACCCAGCTTCCCAGTGGGAGGGTGTCACGGCGATCACGGCGATGCGCACCGGCGAGGTCCTCGATGGCACGATGCCCAAGCACGAGGCCTTCAAGGAGTGCTACCGCGTCTACCAGGCCCACGGCGAGAAGATCGGTCCCGACCCCGACGACGCCTCCAAGCTGGACGGCACCGAGATCGGGAACGTGTCCTTCTACTGCGAGCACATCGCCCTGTTCGCCGAGGTGGCCAAGAGGGCCGGGACCAACCCGACCAGGCGGTCTTTCCTGGCGGCCTTCGATGGGCTGGGCACCTGGTCCTCTCGGGTAGCCATGACCGACAAGCTGTCCTTCGCGAAAGGCAAGGTGGACGGCGCCGACAACTTCGCCGTGGTCAAGTGGCAGGCCAACTGCACGGCCGGCGGCGGCTGCTACAGGCAGGTTGAAGGGTTCCGCAAGGGAACCTGGTAGCAGGGGGACCTCACTCGGGTTCGGCCCAGTTTCGGGCCCGCTCCACCGCTCGCTTCCAGCCGCGGTAAGCGGATTCGCGTGAGGCCTGGTCGGCTTGAGGCTCGAACGCCCTGTCCAGGGCCCAGTGATCGGCTATCTCCTGACGGCTGGACCAGACCCCCGCCGATAGACCCGCGAGGTAGGCCGCGCCCATGGCCGTAGTCTCCCGCACGGCGGGCCGGCGCACCACGGTGCCAAGCTGGTCGGCCTGAAACTGGCAGAGCAAGTCCATGACAGATGCGCCGCCGTCGACCCGCAACTCGGCAACCGGCGTGGCGGCCTCCGCGGACATCACCTCCACCACGTCACGCGATTGAAACGCCATGGCCTCCACGGCCGCTCGCAGAAGGTGGGCGCGGGTGGTTCCCCGCGTCAGGCCCACGATCGTTCCTCGCGCGTGGGGATCCCAATAGGGGGCGCCCAGACCGGTGAACGCCGGCACGAAATAGACCCCTCCGGTGTCTGGAACGGTGGTGGCCAGCGGCTCGGTCTCGGATGCTTGCGAGATGATCCCGAGCCCGTCGCGAAGCCACTGGATGGCCGCGCCGGTGATGAACACGCTTCCCTCCAGCGCGTACTCGGTCTGCCCGTCGATGGTCCAGGCCACGGTGGTGAGCAGGCCGGCTCGTGAAGGCACCGGGGCGGTGCCGGTGTTCATCAGCACGAAGGAGCCGGTTCCGTAGGTGTTCTTGGTCATGCCGGGGCTGAAGCAGGCCTGTCCGAACAGGGCGGCTTGTTGGTCACCGGCGATCCCACCGATCGGGGCGTTGATCCCAAGGAACGTCTCGGGATCGGTGCGGCCGAACTCACCGCTTGAGGGCAGGATGTCGGGAAGGATCTCCTCCGGGATGCCGAAGATGGCCAGCAGATCCGGGTGAAAGCGGCGCTCGCGCAAATCGTAGAGAAGCGTGCGCGAGGCGTTGGAGGAATCGGTGGCATGCACGCGGCCCGCCGTCAGCCGGGCCAGGATCCATGAGTCCACGGTCCCGAAGGCGATCTTGCCCGACTCGGCTCGGCGGCGCAGGTCCGGGACCTCGGCCAGAAGCCAGACCAGCTTGGTGGCCGAGAAGTAGGGATCGAGCAGGAGCCCGGTCCGGGCCCGTACCTCCTCCTCCTGCCCGGAGTCCTTCATCGCTTGGCAGATGCCGGCGGTGCGCCGGTCCTGCCATACGATGGCGCGGCACACCGGGCGCATGCCGTCGCGCTCCCACAGCACGGTGGTCTCTCGCTGGTTGGTGATTCCGATGCAGGCGACGTTGGCGGGGTCCATGCCGGCTTCATGCAGACACTGTGCACCGGCGGCAAGAGTGGCCTGCCAGATCTCCTCCGGGTCGTGCTCGACCCAGCCGGGCTTGGGGAAGTGCTGGGGGAACTCCCGGTAACCTCGGGCCATGACGCGGCCGGCCTCGTCGATGGCCAATACGGTGACGCCGGTCGTCCCCGCGTCGATCGAAAGGACAGCCCCCACGTTGCCTCCTGGATTCGGGGTTTCGTGGCCCGAAGCCGACCGCTCCAGTATAGACACGAGCGGCCGCTTGTCCGGGGTGTCGACGAAGCTGCCGGGTGGGAGCGAATCGCATGAGGTGAGGTGAACGGCGGCCGACGGCGAAAGTGCGGTATGGGATCAAAATCAGCGGGCCGCGCAAGTCCGGTCGGGTCGACCCAGAGCGTTCCGGAGTTTTGCACCCTTGCGGCTGTGCAATTCAGCGGGCTAGACTAACGCAGTTCGCTGATGCGGGGAACAATCGCGGGAAGAGGTGACGGGAATGGCTCGCCGAACCGTAAAGGTACTCGAGGTCAAGTGCGACATCTGCGGCGCCGAACTGGAGAAGCCGGGGTCGCCTGTGCAGGTCAAGTACGGCACCTCCCAGCAAGTTGAGCTCGACCTGTGCTCGGACCATGAGAAGCAACTGATGAAAGAGTTCCTTGCGCACGGGCGGCAGACAAAGCGCCGCGGCCGCAAACCCGGGTCGGTCACGCGCCGCTCCCGCGGCAAGAACGCCTAGTACTTCCTCCTTCATAGTTGCGACCGGTTTTGAGTGCCTCGGCGTGCCCGATGGCGGCCCTGCGGTTAGCGTGGCGCGGGGACGCTCCCGATGGGCACCGTACCTACGGGGGCGAGTACTGGTCCCGAGCGATTCCGGCGGGCCGGCTCTGGAGCCGGCCCGCCGTGGTTATCATGGGCGGGCTCGAATCTGCGAGTCCCACAGGACTCCGCCCTGTTCGATGAAGCGGATCGGCTGGGAGGCTGCGATGGGAATCAGGGGTCTGGCGGATCTGCGTTCCGACACCGTGACGACACCCACCGGCGAGATGCGCCGGGCCATGTACGAGGCCGAGGTGGGGGATGACGTCTACGGAGAGGACCCCACGGTCAATCGCCTCGAGGAGATCGTGGCGGGCATGCTGGGCCGTGAGGCTGCGCTCTTCGTAGCCACGGGCACCCAAGGAAACCAGACCTGCGTGCGCGTCGTAAGCAGACAGGGGACCGGGGCCGTCATCGACGCTGAGGCGCACATCGTCAACTACGAATCCGGCGGCGGTGCGGCTCTGTCGGGCGTGCAGTTTCGAACCCTCGACTCGGAGCGAGGCATTCTCGACCCGGAAGCCGTGCGTTCGGCCATCCGTCCCAACGCCTACCACCTGACACCGACCTCGGCAGTGATGATCGAGAACACCCACAACCGGGGCGGCGGCAGCATCTATCCGCTGGAGACCCTGCAGGCGATCCGGCGGATTGCGGTGGAGGCGGGAGTCAAGGTCCACGCCGACTACGCGCGCGTCTGGAACGCGCACGTGGCCACCGGCGTTGCTCTCACCACCTACGGCGCGCTCTGCGACACGATGTCGGTATGCCTGTCCAAGGGCCTGGCGGCTCCGGTCGGCTCGCTCGTTGTGGGCGACGCCGATGTGGTGGCCGAGGCCCGCAAGATCCGCCGACTCTACGGTGGCGGCATGCGCCAGGCCGGCGTGATCGCCGCCGCGGGCATCGTCGCTGTGGAAGGCATGATCGAGAGGCTTGCCGAGGACCACGCTCGGGCGAGGAGCCTGGGCGAGAGTCTGGCGGAGTTGCTGCCCGGTTCGGTGGATCTCGGACAAGTGGTGACCAACATGGTGCAGGTCGATACGAACGCGATGGGCAAGACGGCCGCCGAAGTGGCCTCGGCACTGGTCGGTGACGGCGTGTTGGTGGGCCAGATGGGTCCGACGTCCCTGCGGTTGGTCACCCACAAGGACGTCGACGACGCCGACGTGGAGCGCGCCCTGGCGGCCTTCCGCAGTCTGGCGAACGCCTGAGTACTCGCCCCCGCAAATACGGAAGCCTTCGGTTCTGCCTACTTGCGGGGAGGCGCCGTGAGCGGGCGCCTGCCCACAATCTCGGCCAGGCGGCCGAGATCGGCCGACAGCCCGTCCACCTCGTCCTTGGTCAGGGCCTGAGGCCCGTCACACAGCGCCTCGTCGGGACAGGGGTGCAGGTCGATCATCACCCCGTCGGCGCCCACGGCGACCGCGGCTCGCGCAAGCGGCACCACAAGCTCGCGGCGTCCTGCGGCGTGGGACGGATCCACGATGACGGGCAGATGGCTCATGGTGTGCACCAGGGGCACGGCCGACAGGTCTAGGGTGTTACGGGTGGCGGGCTCGAAGGAACGGATGCCGCGCTCGCAGAGCACCACCTGAAGGTTGCCCTGCTGGGCGATGTACTCGGCGGCCATCAGCCATTCCTCTATCGTGGCGGCCAGCCCTCGCTTGAGCATGACCGGCAGGTGGCCCCTACCCGCCTCCTTGAGCAACATGAAGTTCTGCATGTTGCGGGTGCCGATCTGAAGCATGTCCGCATAGCGGGTGACAAGTTCGACGTCACGGGCCTCGATGACCTCGGTGACTACCGGAAGGCCCGTCCGCTCGCGGCACTCGGCAAGGATCTTCAGGCCCTGTTCGCCAAGACCCTGGAAGGCGTAGGGGGAGGTACGAGGCTTGAAAGCGCCGCCGCGCAGGACGTTCGCGCCGGCGGCCCTGGCCATTTCGGCCGCGGCGAAGGTCTGAGCTTCATTCTCCACGGCGCAGGGTCCGGCGATGAACGTGAAGGTGTCGGGACCGATGGGCACATCGCGCACCATCACGGTACTCGGCTCCGGGTGCGTCTCCCGGCTTACGAGCTTGTAGGGGCGGGACACGCGAAGCACGTCGTCCACGCCGGGCAGGACCGCCAGGTTCAGGTCCTGGAATGCCTCGATATCACCGACGAGCCCGACGATGGTGCGGTGCTCGCCTCGAGAGACGAAGGCCTCTCCACCCACGACGCGGACGTGGTCCACGACGCGCTGTATGTCTTCCTCTGTGGCCGCTGTGCCCATTACCACCACCATCTGTTTCTCGCCTCCTGGGGAAGGGGCCACAAACAACAAACCCCGGAATCCGCAGATCCGGGGCGATTGCCTGTGTCCTTTGTGCGCTCTTGGCTTTCTACTCTTTCGCGCGCGCCGGCCCCTGGTCTGCGGGGGAGCCCCCAAACCAATACCAGAAGCCAAAGAAGAAGTTGCGCGCTCGCATCGTGGACGCAGTGTAGAGGCCGTCCGGGCTTCCAGTCAACAACCCGCGTTGGCCCTTGTTAACGGCCAGCGATTCTGTCACCCAGCGGCAGAGGCTGGAGTCTGCGCCGGCGCTTCCTCGTTTCGTCCCGAACCCCGGGTCGATGTCACTGCAATCATGCACTCGCACTGCAGGATTACGGCTCACTGACGGCCCGTGTTCGAGCCGGTCGTGCCACCCCGAAGGTCATGCCGCCACCGCGGGGACTCATCAATGTTCAGTAGCGGGAGCGCGAGGATGACCAGGTTTGGTAAAATTTCGGGCGATGGCACAGACGCTGCGCCTTGCCCGGCGCGGTTCACGGTTCTAGGAAGGTAGGGCGGTGGAATGGTAACGGAGGACGTGGTGGCCCGCGCCACCGATCGCGCAGACGCCGCCACCGATCGCGCAGACGCCGAGCAGGTCCGCGCTACCGACCGCGAGGTCGCCGCTACCGATCGCGAGGTCGCCGCTACCGATCGCGCAGACGCCGCTACCGATCGCGCAGACGCCGCTACCGATCGCGCAGACGCCGCTACCGATCGCGCAGACGCCGCTACCGATCGCGCAGACGCCGAGCAGGCCCGGGCTACCGATCGCGCAGACGCCGAGCAGGCCCGGGCTACCGACCGCGCAGACGCCGAGCAGGCCCGGGCTACCGACC